>NZ_VIKY01000003.1:0-16542 GCF_009711925.1 Dolichospermum sp. UHCC 0352
TCCAAATGCTTCGCCCCTACTGACAACTAACAACGGACAACTGACTCCTTCTACTTTCCCGGTTCTTGGACAAAAATTAGGGGAATTAGCCCTAGTAGTCTGCATAGGCTAGATAGCGCAAATAAGCCTAATAAACCGCCAAATTCCTGGTTTTGGGCAATAAAACCGCCGATAGTTGTCCCTAAAGCTCCACTCACGCCCCCGACAGCCGCAACAATGGCAAAATAGATAGATTTATTTCTCACGGGGGCAATTCCTAAATACATATTAGTGCTACATAAATCAACTCCTGCCCAAGTGATGCCAGTAAAAATATGTAAAAGCGGCAACCATAACCAAAAATCAAGTTGATGATGACCAATTCCTAACCATAATAATGGCGTAATTGCGACTAAAATACCCACACAGATAAGAATAGGACGATTACCGATTCTATCGGCTAATTTCCCCCATATAATCAACACTAACAGATTTGCCCCGGTCTGAAGACTGCTATAAATAGTTACTAAAGTCACATCTAAATCTAAAGTATCTAATAAATAGAAGTTGAAAAAAGGTGCGCTCAAATGCACAGCCAACATCCAGATACTGAAATAAAGCAGAAATAGTAAAAATTTAGAGTTCTGCCCAATAATAGTAGTCCAATTAATTTCTTCTTTGCAAATATCTTGAGGAGGATTTTCACAAAAATTCAAACTATGCTGATTTTGTAATTGCGGATTTACGTCTGCTTGAAAATATTGACAACACAAACTAATAATTCCACAAATAGTTCCTAAAGATAGAACTAATCCATAACCTTCGATAGTTCCACCATGCCAATTTGATATTACTAATCCCGCTAAAGGTACACATATTAAATTCGTCAGATTACAAGCACTATTCCGAATACCAAAATATCTCCCTCGTAACCTGCGGGGAACAATAATTGCTAACCAACTTAGCCAAGATGCACTTCCTAATCCTCCGAGAAGATGACTAAAAAGAACAATTGACAGTGTTAATACTACCAATTGTTGAGAATCTAGTAAACTGGAATTGTTAGCAAAAATGCCAATAACTAGAATTAACCACAATAACCGAGAAGTTCCAAAAGTTAATAGAGAATATTGAAATCTACTGGTAGTTTGTTCAGAAATGTAAGCCCCCACAGGTTGAATAAAATTTACCAGCATGGGAATTGAGGATAACATTCCAAAGATCACCGGAGTAGCATCCAACTCGACTAACAAATTACTGACTAAAATTCCCCCGGTACTCAGACCAAAAATAGATGCAAAAACAGCATCTATGGTAGAAGCTTGTAAACTGGTACGAATATCGTTTTTAGTAAATTGCTGAGGAAACTGTTTAGTTAGTAAAGAGTCAAGATTGGGAGTTTGAATATCCAGTGCTTCAACTGTGTCAACCGGAAGGGAATTCATATTATCATAAATTACAGAGCTATCTTTTGTTCTTATATTTTTCAATATCAGTTTGCAGACTCACAGTCTATAAAACACCTGAAAAAATGTCATCAGTATTTCATAATTGGGAGATTAATCAAGCTTTTGCAATTAATAATTGAGGAAAAGATCTAATTCTCCCTTATTTCTCCCCATGAAAATAATTGTTTATATTTATACTGATCCATTACTAGATACTGTTCCCAACCAAAATGACTGGGGTTGGGAAGTAGATAAAATTTATGAAGATTTGGGAAAACGAAACGATAACACCAGATCCCCGATTTCTCTCAGAAGTCGGGGATCTGAATTATTCATCTTGATTTTTAGGAGCTTGTTTGCCTTTTTTACCTGCATTCCGCACATTCATGACTTTACCCAGTAAATCAAACCAAAAAGGCGCACCCATAGCAATAGCAATACCACTCACAAGCCAACCAGCAATCATACTCAAAACACTGAAAATAGGTAACCCATTAATTCTATATTTTGTTACGTTGATTTGCTGTCGTACGTTAGCGTTAGTCCAACCAATTGGTAATTCAACTTCCTTTAAAATCTCGTTAGGATCTACTTTACTCATATCTGAAGGATTAGATCCTTGTGGTACTACTTGTACAGCCTTATTAATAATTATTTCTCGTAATAAAGAATCCTTAGATAAGCGATTAATGATATGAAAAGTATCGGCATTGGCTGTAATAGCTAAAGTTATGCCAATGATAATTGCTACTCCCTTAGCATTACGTTTGTAAACACCACCGGCTCTTTCCATAGAGCTATCAAAACTATTTTCAATTTCTTTCCGTAAAAGAATAATCCCTTCTTCCGTGCTTTTAGCTCTCATTTGGGCGCGTTTTGCCATAGTTTCAATACTATCAACAACAGAATCTGGCAGAATATCAATTAGTTCTTGAACTTTTTTATAGGTTTCACTATCTTTATCTTGAATAGCTGCTATAACTTCACCATGAATATCACTACCTTTTTTAATAGATTTGACAATTTCATTGATATTAGGTTTTAATCCTCCTAGCACTATGGCTTTTTCTGCATCTGCAAAAATATCTTGTCTGACGAATTTTAGTTCCCGCAAAGGTTTATCTAAAATATCTTCATGATTGCCTATGTTTGCTTGGAAACTATCTATATATTTATCTAGGCTATCTCTCATCCTATTTATCGCCATGTAGATATCATATTTATCCTTATTAAACTCATCAGTAATGCGGTTATACTCTAATTCTAACTGTTTATAATCTGTGGCAATATCAGTAGCAAATTCACTAGATAACTCTTGATTATTAATGTAAACCTGCAACTGAATTAAAATTTGTCTGATATCATCTAAACGTTCATTTTTGAATTGTTCTAGTCTGATTTCAGTTAATTTTTTGACCAATACTGGCAGTTGGAGTGTATCCATAAAAGTATTAGCAAAATTTTCACCACCAATATAGGAAGGCGCACTGCGTTTTTGATCACCAAAAACAGTTTCTTTTCTAAATCTAGAAGTAGACTTTCTAAACAGACTAAAGAATGAGCCAATTGCCCAAGTTGCTTGCCGAGGTAAAGTTGCTAATAAACCTTTAGCCTCTTGATTAATACTTTGAATTAAAGGATTGCCATAAATTTTATTAACTAGTTGAATTACTTCCGGTTTTTCTGAGTTTTGAGCATCACCAGCTAAAAGAATTTCAATTGATCTTCTCAAGTGTTCAGCCCGCCATTGCAGTACAGTTGTCAATAGTTCTTGAATTTCTGAAGCCAGTAAACTTAAAATTAAGTAAATAAAAATTAAACCCAGTGCCACATCTAAAATAAAAGGTAGGTTCATTGACATTCTCCTTCAGGGTAATTGAGCAAATGCTAATGGTAGTATTTATATCATTTAATCGGCAAGATGCCTGTAAACTTCCTGAAAAAAATTAATCAGAAAATCTTCGCCAAAAAATTATCTCTGTTCCTGAGAAACTGAGCTAATTTGGGATCTAGCCATTGCCTTTAAAAATAGATTGTTCCCGGATGGCAACATAGGAGATTCGCTTTGATCTCTATGTGATTAAACCTAACAATTATAAGATTCGCATAGAATATGCAAGAAGGAAGCTTTATTTGGACTCATCTAGAAAAACAGCACCGTGTGGTTGAAAGAAAGATTGATTGGCTATGGCTAATCCTCTTGTTATTGGCAGCGGTGATCTTGTTTAGCATCAATCTTGGCGGTTTGCCCTTACAAGATGGGGATGAGGCAACTGTAGCCAGGGTAGCGCGGGAAATTTGGCAAGCTCCAGCAGATTCAATGCGCTGGCTTTACCCCACTTTGGGCGGTGAACCATATCACCACACACCACCGCTAATGCACTGGTTAATTGCTGGGGCTTATGCTCTGGGTGGTGTTAATGAATGGACAACTCGCCTACCTAGTGCAATTTTGATGGCAACTTCTGTACCTTTGTTGTATTGCATGGGGAGAGAGATATTTCGGCACCGTTGGGCAGCTATTTATAGTTCCTTAATTTATCTAACAATGCTGCCAGTGGTGCGTTATGGCAGGTTAGCAGTGTTAGATGGGGCAGTTGCCAGTTTTTTGATTTTGATGATGTGGTTTGTCTTGCGATCGCGCCGGGATTTGCGTTACTGCTTAGGTGTAGGCATTAGTTTCGGGTTAATTTGTCTAACTCAAGGCGTGATGGGTATTTATTTAGGTGCAGTTGTTTTAGTCTTTCTTTACTGGGATACACCTAGACTACTCGCAAGTTATTATTTCTGGACAGGTATTTTCATCGGTTGTCTACCTGTATGCTGTTGGTACGGATTTCAAGTATGGCACTATGGCTATCCCTTCAATATTGATGTGAATACATCTTTAAACCATATCCAAACTATTACTAATGGCAGTTTCCAAGCACCTTGGTATTATCTTTTAGAAATCGCCAAGTGGACATGGCCTTGGTTGATATTTCTCCCCCAAACTATCCGCATTACCTGGGAGAATAATAATTTAAGTTGGGCAAAATTGATTATTGTTTGGTGTGGTGTTTATCTATTAATTATTTCCCTCATTAGCTTTAAACTTCCCTGGTATATAGTTCCTATTTATCCAAGTTTAGCTTTAGCTTTGGGGTTTCAATTAGCAGAAATAGAAAATGTGCCTGTAGTTTCTGGCTATCCCCGCGCTTGGGTAACGAGTTTAGCAATATTGGCTGTGGTGGCTTCTGCGGGCAGTATTTATTTTAGTTGGAGAACTTTAGACAAAGTAGAATTACAGATAATTTTTGCAGCAGTGGCTTTAACCATGACTTTAGCGGCAATTTTAGCCGAGCGAGGTGATAGACAATTTCTGAAAATTTTAATTTGGGGAAGTTATATTTCTCTATTGTTATTAATGAAATCTCATTACTGGGTTGGGGAATTAAATACAGCTTATCCTGTTAAACCAGTAGCAGCAATGATCACTAAAATAAATCCAGCAATTAAGGAAATCTATACATCTTTTCCCTACCATCGTGCTTCTTTGGATTTTTATAGCGATCGCACTATTATTCCTGCTTCTATTGGTGAGTTACAATATTACTGGCAGTATGATAGCCAACCTTATTTTCTCCTCAATATATCTACCTTAGAAAACCTCCAATTCAACTCTATCAAAGTCATAGATCAAGTAGAAGATTGGCAATTAATTACCAAAGAAAATAACTCATTTTAACAATACCTTCGCCATTTTTATTGTTTCGGAGGTTGGGTTGAGCGAAGCAAAATCCAACGCTGATGTTGTCTTTCCTGTAATACAACCCAACCTGGGAATTCAGGCTTTTTTCAATTTGGCGAAAGTATTTTTTAAGGTTCCACAAGAAATCTATTTTTCACCCTTGTTCATTCTTTCAATTTGGGGAATTTCTTGGCCATCATGACTCATATTATCTTGAGTCATAGTCACAATCCCGAAAAAAATCGCACTTCCCACAACCAAAGACAAAAAAGGACGCTTAATGAAGATAAAATCTCTGATTATCCGCGCCAAAGGTCGGCTTTGACGACGTAAAGCTGAAGAGATCATCATTTGTTTCCAAATAAATGGGTCACGGACATAATGTCCGCTTTGACAAACAACTAACTTTTCTTGGCAATAAGGACAGGAAAACAAACCAATATAGGATTTTATTGGCGTGGTTCTGTTATTTCTTTGGCAAATTGGGCAAGTAACATAATGATCATGAAAAGTATTTGTACTCATCTACCTCGTCCGCCTATTCCCTTGATTCTATTTATAACAATATCTGTATTGAATTTTACTGAAAATCCAGCGGTTATGCCATAGTCACTGATAGTTATTGGCAAAATACTATGATAGCGATATGCAATTGCATGAGATCCAAAATTTACCTAAAACTGAAACACCAAAAGACTTTCAACTCTGTTGCCTATTCCCTGCTCCCTACTATGTAGACTTTAAGAATGAAATTGACCTAAGGACATACTCCCTTATATACTAACTCAAGTTGCTAGCACCGCAGGACGGAATTATTTTTTTCTAAATATTTTGTGATTTTTGCTAATTAATTATTGAGCAGGCAGTTTTTCCCATAATAAACCACAATAAGAAATAACAGATAAAAAATCGTTTTTTCTGACATTTACCTCGGTTATCAATGACTCTCTTGCCTCCGACTTCGCAGACGAAGGTCACGGAATCCGATACTTTTTCCCCACCTTCCATGCGGTTCACTCAGTTAATTAATCGTTTTCAGCCCTCCTCAGAAACAGTAGTGCTTTTTTTGGCCGTGCTAATTGGCGGTAGTACAGCTATGGGGATAGTCACCTTTCACTATTTAATCCAGCTAATTAACAACTTCATGCTGGAAAATCTCATGGGACAAATTGGGATCTGGGGTGCTTGGACTTTAGCTGCTGTTCCCACTTTGGGTGGTATCATTGTTGGCCTCATGCGTTGGCGCACTCAGGATTTTGGTCCAGGACTTTCTTCTCTCATAGCTGTTGCTCAAGGCAAAGAAGCCAAGAAACCCCTCCGACCGGTCACAAAAATGATCGCTGCGGCTGTTTCTATCGGCAGTGGTGCATCCTTGGGTCCCGAAGGTCCAAGTGTAGAAATTGGGACTAATTTCGGAGTTTTATTGTCTGATATATTACAAGTTTCTCAAGAACGTCAGCGGTTGCTCTTAGGTGCTGGGGCGGCGGCTGGTTTAGCTGCTGGTTTTAATGCCCCCATTGCTGGCGTATTTTTTGCCTTAGAAGTAGTCATGGGAACTACATATTTTGCTACTTCTGCGGTAAGTGTGGTGTTACTTGCCGCCGTTGTCGCCGCCTTAATTGCTCAAATTGGTTTAGGTTCACAACCGGCTTTTGCTTTACCTGCTTATCAAGTTCGCAGTTACCTAGAATTACCTCTTTATCTGGGTTTAGGTTTAGGTGCAAGTTTAATTTCTCTCACCTATACTGAATCAATTCGGTTAGCCAAATCCGCCTTTGCTGGTAATTTACCAGGGTTGAAATTACTAGGTAAAATTCCTCAATCAATTCAGCCTATTCTCGGTGGTGTAATCATTGGTATAGTCGGTTGGCGCTACCCGCAAATTTTGGGGATTGGCTATGAAACCGTAGAAGCTATGCTCCAGGATGAGGATTTTTCGCTGAACCTGTTACTAATATTACTGGTGTTAAAATTGCTGATGACAGCGGTAAGTTCAGGGAGTGGTTTTGTCGGTGGATTATTTGCACCAGCGATGTTTTTAGGTGCGTCCTTTGGGTCCGCTTATGCTAAATTTTTGGCTTTGGTAGCACCAGGAATTGGAGACTATATGGCTGCTCCTCCAGCTTATGCAATGGTAGGTATGGCAGCGGTTTTGGCAGGTAGTGTCAGAGCGCCATTGACAGCAATTTTAATGTTATTTGAATTAACCCGCGATTATCGGATTGTTTTACCTTTAATGGCAGCGGTGGGTTTAAGTGTTTGGTTAGTAGAACGAATTAAACCAACTTTAGATGCTAATGCTAATCTGCAACAGATTGGTTTGCCAGAATTGAAAGATGAAAAAGTAGAACTTTGGCAGCAAATGTTAGTCGCAGATGCTATGCACGCTTACCCCAAAAAATTATCAGCTACTCTGGGAGTATTAGAAGCTGCGGTAGCAATGACACGGGAACGAATTCGCAGTGCGTTGATAATTGATGATGATGCTGGCAAGTTGGTGGGAATTCTGTCCTTAGAAGATATTAAACGGACTCTGGCTCTATGGCAAAATCTTTCTAATTCATCTACTGAAATTCAGGAATATTTATCTAGTCAAAAACTTATAGATATTTGTACTACGGATATTCTCTATGCTTGGGAAGATGAACCTTTATCTGAAGCCTTAGACCGCATGGCATTACGTGGGTTACATCAATTACCAGTGGTAGCTAAAGACAATCCTGATTTTATTCTGGGTTTATTAGAAAGAGAACAAATTGAATTAACTTGTAATTTAACGGCAATCACTAAGGTACTACATCAATATCTACCAGTGATTACAACCACTGAATATATAGAGGAAATTGGGAATTGGTGATTGGTGATTGGTGATTGGTGATTGGTGATTGGTCAGTTGTTAGTTGTTAGTTGTTAGTTGTTAGTTGTTAGTTGTTGGTTGTCAGTGGCAAATATCTTCTTATTGCCTGTTCCCTGTTCCCTGTTCCCTATTCCTTGTTCTCTAAATTTTGGTAATTGGTCAGTTATTAGTTATGCAGCAGTCAGGGGTAAAACAAAACCACTGACAACTGACAACCCATAACTGACTAATGAATATTCATTAAGCTGTAGCTTCTACTTCCACATCTTCTATAGATTCCGAATCTACTTGTCGGAGTCGAATGTGCTTTTTGCCTAAAGTGATGACAAACTCATCACCAGGTTGAAGATTCATCTGTTTTGTGTAAGCTGCACCGATTAATAAGTTGCCGTTTGACTGCACACCAATTCTATAGCTGGCACTGCGTCCACCACGTCCATTCGCACTGGGTGAACTATCCAACTGAATACCCTCAGCATCAATTAGGGCATTCAAGAATTTCATCATATTGACGCGCTCTATACCATTTTTGGTAACAGTATAGTAGCCACACTGTTTAGCTTTTTCGTCTTTGCTGATGGCTTCTAGCTCTTTAACTTTTTTGAGCAGTTCGTCACCGACTAGGAGTTCAATTTTTTTTTGTTTAGGCATCAACTTAGGTCGAAAATGAATGTTGTTTGTTGTCAAGTGGATTTTATTTTAGCTGACATTGAACTAATAAGAACAGAATTCTTGAGTTTTGGGATCAGCCTAGCCAAGTATATTACACTCATAGACAAAATTGTTGCATTATTATCAATATTCTTAAAAAATTATATGAAATATAATTACAATGATGCTGATAGCTACTATAGAGAGGAATCCGGTTTTGATTCTTTAAATTATTAAAGATAGGCAGATTAAGAGGGATGAGGGCAGAACGATTGGGGAAATCAAATTAATCATAACTGCTATATGAAACTAACTACGAGAGGACATTACAGCGTGAAAGCATTGCTAGATTTGAGTTTACAGCCCAAGTATGGACCTGAATCGGTCAGAGCGATCGCTAAACGTCAAGATATTCCTGCTCCCTATCTAGAAAAGCTGCTCATAGAAATGCGTCGTGCCGGCTTAGTAACTTCAATTCGTGGTAGCGTCGGTGGATATAAATTAGCAAAAAAACCGACACAAATATCTATTGGCCAAATTTTAGAGGCTGTTGGTGAAAATATCACTAACTTACCTCTGAATAATCCCACACCCGCTCAAACAGCAGATTGGGTGACATCCAGTCTCTGGAACAGACTCAACCAAAAGCTCAAAGAAGCCTTGTACAATATTACCCTGGCAGACCTTTATTATGATGCTCGCAGTTGGCAAGCATCTCAAGGGGAAGAAGCCAATTTTGTGGTTTAGTGACCGAGTCAGAAGAAAGGAAAAAGCAAGAAAGAAGAATAAATAATCAACAATCAATAAAAAATGACATCTACTGTTTTGGTTTTGGCTGCATTGTTAGATTACTTAATCGGAGATCCTTGGGGTTGGCCTCATCCGGTGCGAGTCATGGGATGGGTAATTTCCCGCTTGAGTAAATTAGCTCTGCAATATTGCCAAAATCCTCTTTCTCAGAGGCTTGCAGGAATTTTCCTAGGTGTGATTGTAATTACTGGTAGTGGCTTGGTAGGTTGGATAATAGTTCAAAGTGCCAAGTGGGTACATCCATTGTTAGGAATTGCTGTAGAAAGTATTCTTCTAGCTAGTTGTTTTGCTTTCAAAAGTTTACGAAATGCAGCTATGGAAGTTCTCCAACCTTTAAAAAATGGAGAATTAGAATCAGCGCGACAGGTTTTAAGTAATTTCGTCGGGAGAGACACAGCCAATCTTTCCCCAGCGGAAATTCTCAGAGCAGTGTTAGAAACCGTTACAGAAAATGCCACTGATGGCGTAATGGCTCCTCTTTTTTATACTATTGTTGGTGCATTTATCCCTGTTATCGGTGCTGTCCCTTTGGCTTTAGCATATAAAGCTAGTAGCACTTTAGATTCAATGGTCGGTTATAAAGAACTACCTTATACTTATCTTGGTTGGTTTAGTGCGCGGTGGGAAGATGGTTTTACTTGGTTGCCCTGTCGGTTAACAGTGATCACTTTATCATTACTATCTTTAAAACCTGTAAATGTTTGGCGAATTTGTCGCCGCGACGCAATTAAAGATCCCAGTCCCAATTCTGGTTGGAGTGAATGCGCTTATGCTGCGGTTTTAGGTGTGCAAGTGGGAGGAATAAATTGGTATCGTGGAGTAGCTAAAGAGAAACCACTTTTAGGAGATGCTATTTATCCCATTACCCCAGATTCCATTGATCAAGCTTTACAATTAACCCGATATGCGTTTTTACTATGGTTAGGAATAGCAATATTTTTAATTCGTTAGTTATCTCGTTCCCAGTCTCTGACTGGGAATGCTATCACAGAGGCTCTGCCTCCAGTGTGATTGAAGGCAGAGCCTTCTAGCATTCATTCCCATACAGAGTATGGGAACGAGAAAACGAGAAACTACCAATTACCAATTACCAATTACCAATTACCTATCTTATGTCTACCAAAGTAGTTGAAATTCTCTCATCAGAAGAACTGCGTCGGACATTAACTCGTATGGCTTCTCAGATTGTGGAAAGAACGCGAGATTTATCTCAATTGTTACTTCTGGGTATTCATACTAGAGGAGTCCCATTAGCTTATTCATTAGCCCGTCAAATAGAAATTCTGGAAGATGTTAATGTTTCTGTAGGCTCTTTGGATATTACATTTTATCGTGATGATCTTGATAAAATCGGCTTGAGAACTCCAGAAAAAACGGATATTCCCTTTGATTTGACCGGAAAAACGGTGGTACTTGTAGATGATGTCATTTTTAAAGGGAGAACTATTCGGGCTGCTTTAAATGCCGTGAATGAATATGGTAGACCAGAGGTAATTCGTTTAGCTATATTAGTAGATAGAGGTCATAGAGAGTTACCAATCCATCCAGATTTCGTCGGTAAAAAGTTACCCACAGCGAAGGAGGAAATTGTTAAAGTTTATTTACAGGATAGTGATGGACGAGATGGTGTGGAGTTAATTAGTAATTGAAAGTTCCTTTTTTAGACTTAAACTCAAAAGTATATTTTCTAGTTGTAGAGACGTTCCATGTAACGTCTCTACATTATTTACTTCTCCCATAAATCGGGTATTTGGAAAACAAGAACTAAGAGGATGTTTGAAAAGTGGTATTCCGTAATTTTCATCACATTGCTACCCCCCTTTCCCCTTGTAAAGGGGGGAAACAATAAAAATCCAGTTCCCTCCCCTTTACAAGGGGAGGGTTAGGGTGGGGTAAAAAATATTTGATACATCAACCATAACTTTTCAAACACCCTCTAAAAACTAACTAACGCGGTTGCAGCTTCACCCCCCGACGTTCCAACATTTCCCGCGCTGTGGGACTGGGTGTATAATTATAACCATAGCCAGAACTCTGGGAATCATCCATTATTTGCGGTGTCAGTAAAATAATTACCTCTCTACGTTCGTTCTGTTTGTTTGTTTTCCTAAACAGCGCACCCAGCAGGGGAATATCACCCAAAATAGGTAATTTAGAAACACTTGTTCGATCTGTGTCTTGAATAATACCGGAAAGAATAAGCGTTTGACTATCCCGCAGACGCAATACACCAGATGTAAGAGTTCTCGCGGATAAAAGAGTTATTGTACCATTACCACCGCCGGCTTGTGCTGTACCACCCGGAGCAGATACAGTAGGGGCAACGGACAAAGATACAAAACCGTTATCATCAATTCTTTCTACCTTCACATTCAAGGATAGACCTGCTTCCTTGATGATAGGTTTGCTGAAAGTGGTTGATGATGTAGTTCCTGTACCTTGGGATAAAATGTCTAATCCAGCATATACCTCTGTAGTTAACTTAACTACTGCATTTTGTCCTTCTTGAACAATTAAGGTAGGATCTGTTAGAATCTTAGCGTTGCCCTTGGTAACTTGAGCTTGTAAACTCGTAAGAAGCCGTCTAGGGAATTGGTATAAAGTTGGTATACCCCCTATTTTGTTTCCTTGAATTGTGGGATCTCGATTAATACCAGCAGCAGACCCCGTAACTACAGCCTGAAGTGGATTATTTGTAACTGGTGTTTCAGTCACAGTATTGTTTACTTCATTAGAATTAGCTGGTCGAGAACCACCAAAATTTAAAGATGCTGCACCACCATCATTAACAAAGAAGTTGTTACCAACCCCAAAAGAAAAACTGGTATTGTAATCTTGAGTACCTGTCAGGTTGACATCAATAATTTTGACATTCACCACCACTTGACGACGACGGATATCAAGCTGTGTTAATTGAGATACTGCCATCTCAACCATCTTAGGACTACCAATTAATGTAACAGAATTTGTCCGCTCGTCTCCTGAAGCTTGTAACCCTCTGAGTATAGGTGTTGAATCTGTATATGTAATCCGTTGAGTCTCAATTTTTGTTTCTGTCGTCGTTTGAGTTTGAGTAACTGCGGTGTTAGCAGCACCACCCACAGGTACAGCATTAACACTAGTAACTAGTCGTTCTCGACTGACAGCACTTTCCGCACCCAAAGCTACTAGGAAATTTAACGCCACACCCACCGTTACCTGATTTAGTCGGAGATTACGCATCACAAGATTACGACTAGAATTAGGTAATTGAGTCCCAACAAAAATTGTCCGTCCACTGCGGTTAGCTTCCAAACCACTCAAACGCAGGACGTAATTAAAAACATCCTGCACAGGTTCATTTTCTATATCCAAGGAAATCTTCTGAGATGTTCTAGTTACATTTTCAGCATCTTGCGGTTTTTCTGCTTCCCCACCTATATAAGCCAAATTCAGCCCAGCAGCACGAGCTAATAAAGATAAAACCTCTCTTACAGGTGCATCACGCAACACCAACCGACGAACTCGTTCTTTTGTACCTAAATTAATCACCACAGGAGATGTATCAATATTAGACTGAGTAATATCTCCTACAGGTGGGGCGACAGCCTTAGGTAAAAAAACAGGACTTTGCTTATAAGCTTGACCAGGATTTGGGGTTTGGGTAATTTTCCCGTCAATTGTAACTTGGGGGTTAGGAACTAGAACATCCGGCTGTTTACCTGGTTCATCTGGTTTATATTCAAATGTGGTAGCTGGTGTTACTGCTACCTTTTCCGTAGGCTTGGTAGTAGCTGGTGTTACTGCTACCTTTTCTGTAGGCTTAGTGGCGGTTGATGCTGTTGAATTTGTGGTAGCGGTAAAGCCCAGGGTAATATTATTATCCTTTCCCATGACGGGCTGATTGCTGGGTGCATCATCAATACCTGTAACTGTTACCCGAATGCTATTAGCGTCTAATTGTTTAACTTCAATAGATGCAATTCCTGGTGCGGGGTTTTTTTGCAGGAAGTTATTACCCTTGGGTAAACGGAGTTGGGCATTAATTACATCCGCAACTAAGGACTTGTCCTTTTTAGTGGTAAATACTTGGGGACGATCTCCCGCCGCGGTTTTTAAAATTACACTAACTCCCCCAGCAATGGGACTGAGTTCAACATCAGTAATTTGTGTAATCTTTGCTAACACTGGTTGGGCTGCTAAGAGTACAAAAGCTGCCACACTTGATCCGAAAACACTATTATGAAGCTGTTTCACAGTTCATTCCTCACATAAAATAAAAGTCTAAATCGTAACGTATAACAGGGAATAGGGAATAGGGAGAATATTTTATTTTGCCTGTTGCCTGTTGCCTCAAATTTGATTATTTTTCCGGTGCTTTAGCTGCTGCTGTTTTAGCGGCTAAATCTGCCGTTTCTTCAGAAGTTAGTGGCATTAAAGCCTCTAATGCAAAAGTTGTTGTCAGTTTACCGATACCAATTTGCACAGGGTTATCTTTATTGTCTGACATCTCTGGTGGAGACAATTTGGAGTCATAGTTTTTAACTAACAATAAAGGTTGTAATCGTTCAATGTTTCGCATAATTAATCGGGTTTGTTCAAAATTCCCCTCAATTTCTACATTGACAATACTGCGTTTAAGTTTGTTGTTAACTTCTACCCCAAAACTGCCATCATCTACCACAACAGGTTTTTCCGAAGCTGGAACAAATCTTTTCATCTTGGCTCTAATGGCATTACCAAAAGCTTTTCCATTGCTAGAATCTATCAAGCGACTGGTATCTAGTAATAGGGTATCTAAACTTTTTTCATCTGCAAATAAAGCTAAAACTTGTTGTTGTTGTTGTTTAGCTTCAGCCAAATCTGCTTCTATTTTACCGATTTGTTGGGCTTGGATTTTCTTTTGATTAACTTCTGTTTGTAGTTGCTCACGTTTAGTTTGTAGTTCTTGATAGTTATCCCAAGCGGGCATTGCCATGTTAAATAGCATATAACTTGCACCTAATAAACCTAAAACTGCGACTACACCACCAATAATAGTTGGTGTTAAGGTGACACCAAAAACAACAGGACCAGAATCTTGAGTATCTGTATCTTGATTGGCAAAATTTAAATCATCACTAAATGTCATTGGGCAATGACTCCTACTTTTTTGATATTACGAAGTCTATCTACTAGTCCGACTGTGCCTTTTTTCTCTAACTCTTGAATTAAATCAGATGCTGGCACACTACTCAAGCCTGTTTTAATGGTGTATTTAACTACTTGAATAGGTTTAATTTTTTCATTAGATTTACCACCCTTTGGGGGAAGAAAACCTGTAACGGTTGGTGCATCTACTAATTCTGCTGTGATAATTTTGGTTTCTTCTGGATTTAAAAATTTAGATTGTCCTAAACTTAAGGCAAAATCGTTGACTAAGGCATAGGAAATAGCAAAACCAGAAATTTCTAAGAATCCAGCGGTATTGGTATTAGTATTGGTTTTACTGGGGGTGGCAGCTACAACTTCTCTGCTAGGAAGAGGAGCGGCAATTTGCTTAATAGTTTCGATTTGCACTTTACTAGGAATGCGATCGCGCAAATCCTGTAACATTGCTGACCAAGGACGTATTTGATCAAACACCGTTACTAAAGCTTTCGTTTGGCTATTAATGCCGGCTGTTTCCGCCTTAATTTTATTAAGATTGACTATTATGCTCTCTAAACTCTTACCTTCCTCCTCTAGTTTTCCGATTTCTTGGGTTACTTCCGCGGTTTTCCCTTCTAAGATTGATAAACCAATAAATACCAAAGCTGGGAATACTAAACCTACTCCTACTCCTATATAAACTGGGATTAAATTCCCTAGTTGAATAGATGGTCTTTGAACACTTTTACTTTGATATTCTGGCCGATCTTTAAGGAAGTTAATATCTAGACTATACATTTTGTTACAACCCTCGCATTCCTAAACCCAGGACAATACCCAACCCAGGACGTTTAATTAAAGGATATTTTTCAGCATCTACCTCCAAAGACAAAGAAGTAATTGGATCTATTTGGGTAGTTGGTAAACTCAATCTTTGAATGAAAAACTCATCAATTTGTGGTAATCCTCCCCCAGGACCGGCTAAAAGAATCTGCGCGACTTCCAGATTTTTACTTTGATTGAGGTAAAAATCAATGGAACGACGCAATTCATCAGCTAATTCTTCGAGAACTCTCAACATAGAAGCCATCCCTGGATTACTACCTGTCACCCCACTATTGGGAATAGTCATACTCTCCAACATATCCATATCCCGTGATTCTGGTAACTTCATAGCCCTTGACAATGCAGTTTGGAGTTGATAAGTGCCAATCGGTACTGTTCGAGAAAATTCTGGGACACCATTGATAATGATGGCTATTTCTGTACTATCAAACTCAATATCAACTAAGACCGCTGCTTCTTCTGGTCCAAATAGCCGCAGTTGATCACGAACAGTGCGAATCAGGGCAAAGCTGTTAATTTCTAAGATATCAACTGTTAATCCTGCCTGTTCAAAGGTATTCAAATAGGTTTGCGTGATATCTTTACGAGTCGCAACTAACAAAACCTGCACTTTCTCAATGCCGTCTTCGTCCATAAAGTACCCAAGTTTCTGATAATCAACATCAGCTTCTTCTCTGGGATAGGGTAAATATAAAGATGCTTCATGGTTAAGTATCATGTCCCGCAACTCCTTGTCATCTAATTCAGATGGGACAGGAATCAACCGGACAATGGAGTATCGTCCTGGGATACAAGTAGCAACACGGGTAGCTTTAGTTTTGCTTTCAGCGATCGCTTGCTGAATAATTTCCGACATTCCCACAGAATCAGCAATTTGACCATCAACAAATATACCTTCTGGTACTGGTACTGTTGTCAAAGATTCGATTTTTAAGTTTTGACGGTTTTTACGTAGTTGGACTACGTTTACCCGTTCCGGTGCTAGTTCAATACCAATACCTTTACTGGATTTACCAAAGAAACTAGTGAAGGCTTTAACCATAGTTTTACCCGCTAGGATTACAAAGAAGAATATTAAGGTTAGTTGTCAGTAGGGGCGAAGCATTTGGAAG
>NZ_VIKY01000040.1:0-2583 GCF_009711925.1 Dolichospermum sp. UHCC 0352
ACGGTTTTTTTCCGTTCACCTACTTATCTCTAAAAGAAAATTTCCATCAAAGTCAAAATAATCTATTAATCATAACTGTAAACAATGCAAGTAGAATCACCAGTCTCTAATATTGATAATAATATTTTTACTGATTTCGGTGGGGTAATGATTCCTCAAGCACCGGATGGGTTTAAATCAGGTTTTATTGGCATTATCGGTCGGACTAATGTGGGTAAATCCACTTTAATGAATGAATTAGTCGGACAAAAAATAGCCATTACTTCCCCAGTATCCCAAACTACTCGCAATCGGTTAAAGGGGATTGTAACTACAGAAACAGCCCAGTTAATTTTTGTAGATACACCGGGTATTCACAAACCCCATCATCAATTGGGAGAAGTGCTGGTAAAAAATGCGAAAATTGCCATTGAATCGGTAGATGTGATATTATTTGTAGTTGATGGCACTGTTGCTTGTGGTCCAGGCGATCGCTATGTGGCAGAACTACTAATTAATAGTCGAACACCTGTAATTCTGGGGATTAATAAAATTGATGAACAACCAGAAGATTATCAAAAAATAGATGATAGTTATATTCAATTAGCTAATAGCTATCAATGGCAAAGTGTGAAATTTTCTGCTAAAACTGGAGCGGAATTATCGCAACTCCAAGATTTATTAATTAGTCATCTCGAACCAGGACCATTTTACTATCCACCCGATTTAGTTACAGACCAACCAGAACGGTTTATCATGGGTGAATTAATTCGAGAACAAATATTATTATTAACCCGTCAAGAAGTTCCCCACTCCGTAGCCATAGGCATTGATTTAGTCGAAGAAAGCCCAAAAATTACCCGTGTTCTCGCCACCATCCATGTTGAGAGAGATTCTCAAAAAGGTATTCTTATTGGTAAAGGTGGAACAATGCTCAAATCTATTGGTAGTGAAGCTAGACAACAAATTCAAAAGCTAATTGCTGGGAAAGTTTATCTAGAATTATTTGTCAAAGTTCAACCTAAATGGCGACATTCACGAGTGCGGTTAGCAGAACTGGGTTATCGGGTAGAAGAATAATAAATAGGGGTAAATTATGCCTTTGATTAGTCTCATTGCTGCCATTTCTGAAAATCGAATTTTATCAGACTCGACAAAAGAACATATTCATGCGGGTATTCCTTGGAATATTCCCAGTGATGAACTTTATTATCGGGAAACTATCCGACGACATCCTGTCATTATCGGGCGCAAAAGTTATGCCACTTTTAATAAACCAATTCGTAATTGTACAACTATCATTCTTACCAGAGACACCAATTTTCAAGCCTTTGGTTGTGTAGTTTTGCATTCATTACCAGAAGCAATTGCATGGGCGAAAATGAGTGAAACAGAAGAAATATTTATCGCTGGTGGTGGACAGATTTACACTGAAGCAATCAAATTGGCCGATAAACTTTATTTAACCATTGTTGAAGGTAATTTTGTGGGAGACATATACTTTCCTGAATTTGCCGATTTTGGAAAAGTCACCAAAGAGAAGAAAATGCAGGAAAATGGCTTTAAGTTTAATTTTGTGGAAATTGAAAAGTGCGTTAATTAGGTAACGCCACCTTCAATAATTGGCTAAGTAATGGGACACAATTAATACACAACTGATTTTTATGTTCCCCGTTCCCCGTTCGCCGTTCGCCGTTCCCCGTTCCCCGTTCCCTGTTCAATTTATTGTAATTTCAAAAATCTATCCAAAGCTGCTACCATACTTGGTGGCCAGCGACGGATATTCGTTACCCAATTCATATCCTTATAACGGGTATCTAGTCCATAAGCAGCTACCCAATTACTTTCTGCCTCTCCCTTATTTCCCCTCACCCAATAAGCGGCTGTTAAAGCGGCACGCATATCAGCAAATCGAGGATATTTACGGACTATATTCCGCATCTCGCGGATAGCTTTATCTGATTGACTGGTTTCATATAAAGCCAGGGCATAATTAGCTCTAGCAAAGGCAAAATTGGGGGTAATTTCTGTGGCTTTTTGGAAATCTAAAATCGCTTCTTGCCATTTCCCTAAACCTGTTTTAGCATTACCACGATTATTATAAGCCATAGCATCTTGAGGATCTAATTCTAATACACGATTATAATCAGCGATCGCTTCATCCCATCTTCCCAAACCTTCTAATGCTGTTCCCCGATTCAAATAAGGGTCTGTCACATTGGGAGCAAGTTTTATAGCTTGGTTATAGTCTGTCAATGCGGATTGTAACTTATTTTGACTGACACGAGAATTACCGCGATTACTCCATGCGCCCGCATTGGTAGGAAATTTTTCAATAATTTCTGTCCAATAAGCCTCCGCTTTCACAAAATCACCCTGATTTGTGGCTGCAAAAGCCTTAGTCGCTAATTCATCCCCTGCTTGCAACTCCTCGGCGGTAATGGGTTGAGATTCTGCCATAACTGGTGTATTCCAGCCAAAAACCAGCAACAGACTCAGGAAAATACCAATTAGTTTAATCATAAGAACACCCGGTAAGTGGGAAACTCAGCGTCTTTAGACCTGAGAGGGAAACGACACGAGCGGTTTTAACCGCTGTGGATA
>NZ_VIKY01000041.1:0-11614 GCF_009711925.1 Dolichospermum sp. UHCC 0352
CTGAAGGACAATTTGGATTAAATTCGGCAGAAGCTTTCACTCAAGAAACTAACTTTGGTATAGATACCAATAGTGATGGTGTTATTGGTAATCCTTACACCGCAATAGAATCAGCAGGTAATACCAAATTAGTTCAAGATACAGCCAACAAATACTTTACCCAAATCGGCACAAATACCCCAACCGCTATCAAAAATGGTGGAGAACAAATCTACCAAGATATCTACGCTGGTTGGCAAACTCTAGCCGCAGAAACCGTCAATGGAGTTAATCAAGTTCTTTGGAAAAACGTTTCTGGAAACTATCTACATATTTGGCGTTTAGATAGTAACTGGAATTGGGTTTCTTCTGAGGGAAATTGGGGATTAAATTCGGCGGAAGCTTTAACTCAAGAAACTAACTTTGGCATAGATACCAATGGTGATGGTGTGATTGGTAATCCTTACACCGCAATAGAATCAGCAGGTAATACCAAATTAGTTAAAGATACAGCGAACAAATACCTTACCCAAATCGGCACAAATACCCCAACCGCTATCAAAAACGGTGGACAACAAATCTACCAAGATATCTACGCTGGTTGGCAAACTCTAGCCGCAGAAACCGTCAATGGAGTTAATCAAGTTCTTTGGAAAAACGTTTCTGGAAACTATCTACATATTTGGCGTTTAGATAGTAACTGGAATTGGGTTTCTTCTGAGGGAAATTGGGGATTAAATTCGGCGGAAGCTTTGGGTAAAGAAACTGTCTTTGGCATAGATGCTAATGGTGATGGCTCTATCGGTAATCCTTCTAGTCTGACTCTAACAGGTACTAGTGGTAACGATATCCTTATCGGTGGTGCAAATAATGATCTTCTCACTGGTGCAGGTGGTAAAGACACTTTAACTGGTGGTTTAGGTGCTGATAAGTTTGTTTACCAAAACCTCTCTGATTCTCTCTTAGCTAATTTTGATGTGATTACTGATTTCAACGCCACCACAGGTAATGATTTATTCCGTGTTTCTACTGCACGAGCCGGATTTGTAGATGTGGGCGCAGTCAATACTTTAGATACCGCAGGTATCGGAGCAAAATTAACAGCCGCAGCCTTTGGCTCTAATTTTGCGGCTCAATTCAGCTTTGGACAAAAGATATTTGTCGCCATTAATGATACAACAACAGGGTTTAATGTTGCTAATGATGCCATTATTGAAGTCACAGGATTAACAGGAATTCTGGGACTCAATAACTTTACAACTGTCTGAGTTTGGCTGCAACATTCCCGCCCGGAACTTAAGTTCCGGTCTAAAAGCTAAAGTGCGTTAAAACGCACTCTAGTTAACTCAAAACCAAAAATTATCCTATTTGTACTAAAATAGTCGGTTTCAACCGACTTTAGCTTTTAGACAGGGAATTTATTCCCTGGCTGATCGCTAGTGTCAAGTCTCAAGCCAAAGGTTTGACGGAGATTGCTAAGTGTAAGGCTACTAGCGATCGCCCTATGAGGAAACTATTTGAGAACTACTTAACTTTGAATTTTTTGAGCTATAGTATATAGTATTGTCATACAGAGTTATGACAAGCAAAAATATGAGAGTTAATGCAAGGCTCGATAGCGATCGCGCTAATAAGTTTAATTACATTCGCCAGCGGACAAATCAAGGTGCGTCTGACATTATGAAAGTGGCGATCGATCTTTATTATGAAAAATTACATCAAGAATCCCCTGTAAAACCTTTGCAACTCCTTAGAGAATCAGGGCTGATTGGTTGTGCTGAAGGGGACTCTGATTTGTCGGTTAATTACAAGCAATATCTCACTGAAAGTCTTAACGAAAAATATGGTAATCGTTGATTCTGGCTTTTGGATAGCACTAATCAATCGCCGTGATGATTATCATGTTCTCGCTCAAGAAGTTCTAGATACGATTGATGAGCCTCTGGTGACAACATGGTGTGTGATTACGGAAGCTTGTCATATTCTCTTGAAACGTACAGGCACAAATGCTCAACAGACGTTTATTCATAGCTTAGAAATTGGTGCTTTTGAGATTTTTGATCTCAAAGTTCAAGATGGGAAAAGAATCAGTGAATTGATGAATCAATATAGTTCTCTACCAATGGATTTAGCGGACGCTTCATTGATTATTCTTGCCGAACATTTGGGGCATGGGCGGATTCTATCTGTTGATTTTCGGGACTTTAATACTTACCGCTGGAAAAATCGGCATCCTTTTGAGAATTTGATGTCTATTAACTGAAGTAATGCTATAAATTGGCGATTCCTAGGTCGCGCTAGTTCCCCCCGGGACGCAATGCGTTCGCTATCGCTAACTAATCAATTCCCTTAGAACGCCAAAGTTCTAAACAATTCGCTGACTGCAACCTTGAAGTTTAAAATTATATCTTCTCCATCTAAAATATCATTACCTCGTAATAGGAGATCGGGCTGAGGACTATGGTAAACCAGCACATATCTTTCATCAGGATGGATTACCCACAGCAGTCTAGTTCCACTTTCAAAATATTCTTCAATCTTGTTGTGAATTTCGTCAAAAGTGTTGCCTGGAGAGATAATCTCAACAACTAGATCGGGCGCACCATCAAAAAAGCCTTTAGGTAATCGTTTTAGCCCAATCAATCGCTCTTTACTAACAAAAGAAATATCGGGCGACCGCTTATTATCTCCCTTCATTTTAAATGCTGTACTAGAGTCGCAAGTAACGCCAAGATTATGCTGCCTTACAAATATCTCGATTAGCCCACCGAGGAATATGCCAATATTCCCATGCTCCATGCCTGAATTGCCCAAGTTTATCAACTCTCCATCTACAATTTCGTAACGATTGCCATCATCAGCTAAAGCCATAAACTCTTCATCAGTCCAAACTTTATCCTTTATTCTTTCTAAGATAACTGTCATATTTATTCAAGTCCTTGTAATTTTTAGACAAAGCGATTCGTTTACATGACTGGCTGAGTGATTTCTTTATTTAATACTAACCCAAATATAAATCCAATTTCATCCCCACAACAAGCGATTCCTAGGTCGCGCTAGTTCGCTCCGGGACGCAATGCGTTCGCTATCGCCTAAAAATCACGACTCACAGAAATAGCGATCGCAGTAACTCGACGAATTAGCCAAAAATAGAGTTATAATTCTCCTACAAGATCGGTGATCGAACTTGAGTCGGTACGCAGTAAGCCACAATGAGGTTATCATTTCCCCTAATTGGGTTGCGTTCCTTAACCCAACCTACAAGATCGGCGATCTCACTCGCTTGGTGGCGAAATCGTCCCAGCTTAAAGAAAGCGACTTCTTGATTTGCAGTATGAATGCTTAAAGATCAATTTTTAGAGAAAAATTCAAATGCCTCTTGAATTAACGATTTCTGTCATAATAGCAAGAAAATTCTTTAGAACTGGAGATTTGTCACGTCTGCGCCATAACATCACCACATTTAATTGTTTAGATAGCTCTTTTATCTCTTGAAAAACGACACCGTCTCTTTGAATATATCGAGTGTTTTCTGGTAATAAACTGATACCAGCTTCACCTGCTACTAAACTTATAATTGTTGATGCAAAAGTAGCCGTTTGTACACATTTAGGTGTAAATCCTGATTGTTGACAAAGAATATTAATTTGCTCTGTAAGTCCAAGAGTCGTCGAAGAAGCGGGTAGAATAAAATCTTCTTCAGCAATATCTGTTAACTGAATTTCAACTACATTAGCAAGACGATGCTTTTTCGGCAAGACGAGCAACAAGGACTCTTTTAGAACAATGTTAGAACTCAAATCTTTATTCCACAGAAAATTTGAAGGAGCATAGGTAAAGCCAATATCAACCTGATAGTCTAGCAACCCCTGAGTTTGAGGATGGGCCATTTCTTCTAAAACTATTTGTAGTTTTGGATATCTTTGTTTAAAAATCTGTAAAATTTCAGGTAAAAAATTATGAGTAATCACACCAATTACTCCTAATTTCAGTTTTCCCCTTTCACCTTGAGTAACTTGCTGGATTCCATAAATTCCCTCATTAATAGATTTAATTGCAAGACGGACTGCCTCTAAAAATATTTCGCCTCTTTCTGTTAGTTGTACGTTTCTTGGTGTTACTTCAAATAAAGGTATATCATCACAACCAATTTTCTGACCCAACTCTTTTTCAATCGCTCTAACCTGTCTGCTTAATTGAGGTTGATCAATTGAAGAACCTTGACGACTAATTCGATCAGCCGCTTTTGTAAAATTAAGCTCTTCGGATAAAATTATCAGATTTTCAAGATGTTCGATTTTCATAGTATTTTTTCACATCCCACCATGTTATTTTTGCTGTTGTGATTAACAATAGCTTACCTTACATTGATGTTAGTTAACGTTCTAAAGGTAAGCGCAATGACTCAAACTCCTGAAAAAATCAAACAACCAGCCATATTCGGTGGTATTCATGGAAATGAACTAACGGGTCTTTATCTGATTAAAAAATTTCTGAAACAGCCACATTTACTCGAACGCAATACTTTTACGGCTTCCCCCATTCTCGGTAATCTCAAGGCGATAGAAGCCTGCACTCGATTCATTGACAAAGATTTAAATCGGTGCTTTGACATTGAGAGCTTAGAGACTGTTTCTGATGAAACTATTATCTATGAAAAGCAACGGGCAAAAGAAATAAAGGAGATAATCACATCAAATAACGTTGATTGTATTTTCGATCTTCACTCGACGACGGCGGACGTAGGTTTATCTATTATTTTAGTCAACGACCATCCCTTTAACCTCAGTTTAGCGTCTTATCTAAGCCAAATTAACCCTGAAGTCCGTATTTGTAGCTTCTTTGAAAAGGATCAGCCTACTTCGTTCTTAAATTCTCTTTCTCCCTTGGGTTTTGCGATCGAGGTGGGGCCAATTGCCCAAGGTGTTTTGGATTTTTCATTGTTTCAAAAGACTGAAAATCTAATTAATGAAATTTTGAATTATCTTGATCGCTGGAATTCAGGAATAACGACGAGTCAATCAGAGTTTGTAACCGTTTATCAAAAGCTGATGACAGTCAATTTTCCTCTTAATTCTTTTAATGAATTGAATGCCTTTATCCACCCCGAAATTCAGAATTTTGTGGCAATTAACCCAGGAGGTCCTCTATTTATTAGCTTTGATGGAGAGGTAATTAATTACACGGAAACGCAAGAATTGTATCCTTATTTGGTAAATGAAGCGGCGTACTATGCTTATAACTTAGCCTTCCACTTAATGAAAAAAACCGAAGTGCGATCACCGATCCTGTTGGTTGGGTTAAGGAACACAATGATGGGAAACGATAACCTGCATTGTGGGTTAATGTGATCACTTTCTCTGATGAAGTGCGATCGCCACTTTCCCTTTCACTTCACCAAAAGTGATCGCCTAAAAATCCCGACTCACAGCAATAGCGATCTCTTTTATGAAGATAGATGTTGATGCGATCGCCTAAAAATTACGACTCACAGGAATAGCGATCGCAACTGTCAGTAATTATTATGCGTTACGCTACGCTAACACATCCTGCTATTGCTGATTTACATATTTTATCCGTCTAAAAGTTAAAATTTTAAAGATACTTTTCAGTAAACATCATCCCTAAGAAAATCCGACGGACTTAAAATTGGTAATATTCCCCGATAAGGATGAAGAATCAACAAATCTTGATCACCTGTAATTAAGACATTTGCCGAACCATTAATTGCTACATCTAAATATTTGTTATCCTTTGGATCTCGACAATCATTAATTAACTCAAGAATCGAGACTAACTCGGCGGCTGCCCTAAATTCCGCTAAAAATTTCTGACGACGTGCTACAGAAATGTAACGATCAAACTTAGAACGAAATATCACACTTTCGCACTCTGCAAAAGTTTCAACTGAAATCAATAAAATGCCAGTGTCAAGAGCTTTTTGGTAAGCTAGATTAGCAGTAGAACTAGGAGATAAAATAGCACTAACTAAGACATTAGCATCCAAAACATAGCGATTAAGCATCACTATTAAGTATCTCGTTTAACAGTTCTAACGTTAGTCCATTTGCCTGAGCTTCCGCCCCTAAATCCG
Source organism: Dolichospermum sp. UHCC 0352 (assembly GCF_009711925.1). Classification (NCBI taxonomy): domain Bacteria; kingdom Bacillati; phylum Cyanobacteriota; class Cyanophyceae; order Nostocales; family Aphanizomenonaceae; genus Dolichospermum; species Dolichospermum sp. UHCC 0352. Next base: position 6,074 of record NZ_VIKY01000041.1, read on the forward strand.
CTGATATATTCTTTAAACGCAGATTTTTAATCTTTACCAAATCTTCATAATCATTCATCGAAATAATAGCCACATAATTGCGATCATGTTCCTTAACAAGAATAGGTTCTTGTTGCGCGCTATCCATAATGTAAGCAAAATCTTCCTTTACTTCTGAAACTGAAACTTGTCTCATTACATTTTGTTTGAGAAATAACTCTGGTTATTGTAACATACCCTGTAGTGCGATCGCGAAGCGCTGCTGCAAGCAGTTCGCCTTTCATAATGGAGAAGTTAATGTTATATTTGTGTAATACTATTAAGGTAGTTGGAATTCGTTTGAGCAAACAGTAATGATAACTGAATACATTGCCAAAGCCATGCAAAAAGCAACCTATGAGTTGCTAGAAGACGGTACTTTTTACGGGGAAATTCCTGATTGTGAAGGTGTTTGGAGTCAAGCCAACACCCTGGAATCCTGTCGAGAGAACTTGCAAGATGCTTTAGAAGGCTGGGTTGTCTTGGGAATCCGTTTGGGTCATCAATTTCCCGTGCTTGATGGTGTGGGCTTAAATTCACTACAAGAGGTTGCCTGATGCCTGCTTGGAAAGCCATAAAATGGCGGGAACTGGTTATTTTTCTTAAAGAAGCAGGCTTTGAAGGTCCTTATTCAGGTGGTAAACATCAATACTTGGTTAAGGGAGAACTCAAACTCACGATTCCTAATCCTCATGAGGCGGACATTAGCATAGGTTTATTGAGCAAAATACTAAAACAAGCCCATATTAGCAGAGATGAATGGGAAAAATTATAGTGCGATCTCTCCGTTAAGGTTAATTCATTATTTTGTTAACTTCGCAAGGGTAATTGGTGATGTGCTTCGCAACGCAAGCGATCGCTGTATAACAAATCATTAAACTGGATAATATTGTGATAATTTGGTTTTGAGTTGAGGGCGATAGCGCGAGCGCTCACCGAAGGTATCGCTTACCCATCCTTCGTCCCATAATATTGCTACTCGACAAACTTTAAATGTATTGCTACAATGCAATATATGAAGGCCAATCTAATCGCCAAAGCAAAAGAAGTTCATGACGACGGATCAATCGTCGAGGTTGTTATATGGGAATTACCAGAGCCAACACCACCAAGCACACATAAATACAAATACAGATTATTTTACGGGCAGAATGGAAAATGTAGAATTAGATATGACAATGAACGTGGAAAAGGAGATCATAAACATATAAACTCACACGAAATAGATTACAAATTCACAAGCATTGATAAATTGCTTGACGATTTTGAAAGAGACATTGAAACCTGGAGTGAATCATGAAAGCAATTATTGAAGTAGCCAAGGGTGGTTCTGCAATCCGAGCCGCTCGTCAACAAATTAAAGACTCCGAAATTGGAAAGCCAGTAAATTTTAGACTTTCATTTGAATCTGCAAAATCACTTTTTAGCGAGCTAACGCCTGCTCGACTTGATTTGCTTGATACTTTAAGCAAAATAGAGCCATGCAGTATTTACGCGCTGGCAAAAACAGCCGAAAGAAACTATTCAAATGTACACACAGACGTAAATCGCCTGGAAGAACTGGGATTAATTGAACGGACAGAAGAAGACAAAATATCTGTACCATTTGAATCCGTTGAAATATTCATGCCACTAGCGAAAGCAGTGTGAGAATTTGAAAAACGGCGAAGGATGGATTTAGCGAAAATGCTAGAGTGGTGATATTGATGGGGCTAAATTGACCTATGACCATTGCAACCGAAAGACCAATACAACAGCAGTTACTAAGTTTTGGCGATTTTATCGTCCGTTATGGTGACAGTAACCGCTACGAATTGATTGATGGAGAGGTGTTTGATTTGGAACCAACAGGCTACCATGAAGAAGTTTCAGCTTTTACCACCACAAAAATCTGCGCCCAAATTGATGCCTTATGTTTAAATTGGTTTGTCCTTCAGCGAGGATTACTACGTCCTTCTAACTTGGGTATAACAGCATTTCGACCTGATGTTATGGTAGTTGACCGCAATGAACTTGCGAAAGAACTACTTTGGCATGATCAATCAATCCTCACCCTGGGCAGTTCTATTAAATTTGTGATAGAAGTAGTTAGTAGCAACTGGCAAAACGATTATGCGCGTAAAGTCGAAGACTACGCAATTTTAGGTATTCCTGAATATTGGATTGCGGATTATGCAGGTCTAGGTGGGACTCGACATATTGGGAAACCGAAACAACCTACCCTTTCCATTTGTACGTTAGTGAAAGGAGAGTATGAAATTCAGCAGATTCGAGGCAATCAATCCATTACTTCGCCGACATTCCCAAATTTCAAACTGACAGCCGAACAAGTTTTAAAGGCTGGCAGATAAAGTGCTTTAATCTCTACGGTATTAACTCTTTCCCGAAAATCGCCCCACGCTGAACAGTTCAGTTATATACTCGACCGTTTATTTTGAGTTATTGCCGTACATTTGCGGATAGTTAAAATCAAATATATAAATTTCCAACTGTTAAAGATAGAAAGATCAATGCAATTTTAGTCAAGAAGTATGGATAGAATAAACTTGTGTTATCTCTAATGTTTAATCGCTAAAACCTATACATCTCATGGATTTTGCTAATTTTGCATCCCAGTTAAATGCTGGAACGATTTTACCAGAGGGAATCGTCATGATTACCCTCTTGGGGGTTTTGATTGTTGATTTGATTTTGGGACGGACATCTGCGCGCTGGATTGCATATCTAGCTACGCTCGGTTTAACAGCCGCGATTATTGCTCTATACTTCCAATGGGATACTACTAACCCCATTGCCTTTACTGGTAGCTTTAATGGTGACGACCTGAGTATTGTCTTTCGGGGGATTATCGCCCTGTCAGCAATGTCAACAATATTGATGTCAATTCGCTATGTTGAACAAAGTGGTACGCCTTTAGCCGAATTTATTGCCATTTTGATGACTGCGACTTTGGGAGGAATGTTTTTATCCGGCGCTAATGAGTTGGTGATGATTTTCATCTCTTTAGAAGCCTTGAGTATTTCCTCTTATTTGTTGACAGGTTATACAAAACGTGACCCCCGTTCCAATGAAGCAGCGTTGAAATACCTGTTAATTGGTGCTTCCAGTACAGCGGTATTTTTGTACGGTGTCTCCCTGTTGTATGGTTTATCCGGTGGACAAACAGAACTAACTGCGATCGCTAATGGTATCGCCACAGCAAATGTTGGTCAATCTCTAGGTTTAGTAATTGCCCTGGTTTTCGTGATTGCGGGTATTGGTTTCAAAATCTCCGCTGCACCCTTCCACCAATGGACACCAGACGTTTATGAAGGCGCACCGACTCCAGTTATCGCCTTTTTATCCGTCGGTTCTAAAGCCGCAGGATTTGCCCTGGCTATCCGTCTCTTAACCACCGTTTTCCCTGTCGTGGCAGATGAGTGGAGATTTGTTTTCACCGCCCTTGCAGTACTGAGTATGGTGTTGGGTAACGTTGTCGCCCTAGCCCAAACTAGCATGAAACGGATGTTAGCTTATTCATCTATTGCCCAAGCTGGGTTTGTGATGATTGGCTTAATTGCGGGAACAGATGCCGGCTATTCCAGTATGATTTTCTATCTACTGGTATACCTGTTTATGAACCTCTGCGGCTTTACCTGTGTGGTATTGTTCTCTCTGCGAACAGGAACAGACCAAATTTCCGAATACTCCGGTTTGTATCAAAAAGACCCACTTTTAACACTGGGCTTGAGTATCTCCCTGTTATCATTGGGTGGTATTCCCCCATTAGCCGGATTTTTCGGGAAGATTTACCTATTTTGGGCAGGTTGGCAAGCTGGTCTTTACTGGTTAGTTTTACTTGGTTTAGTTACCAGTGTGGTTTCCATCTATTACTACATTCGCGTAGTTAAGATGATGGTAGTCAAAGAACCCCAAGAAATGTCCGACGTGGTGAAGAATTATCCCCAAGTTCGTTGGGATTTACCAGGACTGAGACCTTTACAAGTGGGTTTGATAGTAACTTTAATAGCTACTACTATCTCTGGAATTTTATCCAATCCCTTGTTTACTTTGGCTAATAATTCTGTCACTAACACTCCCATGTTACAAGCAGCAAAAGTTGTCAGTACACAAGCTAGTGTGATTACAAATAAGGAGTTACAGGAATTGTAAGTTATTCCTAAATAATTGGTAATGGGTAATTGGTAATGAAGCTAGTCTTCAATATTCAATTACCCATTTTTATTATTAAACAGCAATAATACCAAACTTATGTGAAACTTCACAAAATCATAAAATTCATTAATTCATCCGTCTTTATCTGCGTTTATCTGCGTCCATCTGCGGTTAATAATTCTGGCTTTACCGTTCCCTTTATGTAAAACAACATTTATTGTAGGTTGGGTTGACGCAAGGAAACCCAACAACTCTCACTATCTTACCGCCAATGTTGGGTTTCACTTCGTTCAACCCAACCTACAAAAATTAAATTAATATTCTTTTCCATAATGGGAGCGGTAGAACCATAATTCTTGAAATTTGATTCTATACAGCTTCATTTTAATTGCATATTTGATGGGAATATAAGCTGTTAAAAATTGATAGTAGTATTGACATTGGTGAATACCAATTTAAAAAATATCCTAACTTGTTACATAGATATAGGGTTTGACACTTGTAAGTATTTGTGTCAAACTTGTTCGTGTATAGTCTTTAACTGAAAAGTGTTACCAATTGTGACACATCCTACAGCATTCAGACATCTACTAATACCCTAATCTTACCCAAATCGGAACAAATACCCCAACTGCTATTAAAAATGGTGGACAACAAATCTACCAAAATATCTACGCTGGTTGGCAAACTTTAGCCGCAGAAACGGTCAATGGAGTTAATCAAGTTCTCTGGAAAAATATTACTGGAAACTATCTGCATATTTGGCATTTAAATAGTAACTGGAATTGGGTTTCTTCTGAAGGACAATTTGGATTAAATTCGGCTGATGCTTTCACCCAGGAAACTAATTTTGGTATAGATACCAATGGTGATGGTATTATTGGCAATCCTTACGGCTTAATTGAATCAGCAGGTAATACCAAATTAGTCAAGGATGCAGCTAATAAATACTTTGTCCAAGTGGGAACAGCTACCCCAATTGCTATTCAAAATAGTGGAGTGCAAATCTTCCCAGATATCTATCCAGGATGGCAAACTTTAGCAGTGGAAACTGTGAATGGGGATAACCAAGTTCTCTGGAAAAATACTGCTGGAAACTACTTGCATATTTGGCATTTGGATAATAGCTGGAATCGCGTTTCTTCCGAAGGACAATTTGGATTAAATTCTGCGGCAGCTTTCACTCAAGAAACTAATTTTGGCATAGATGCCAATGGTGATGGTATTATTGGCAATCCTTACATTGCTATCGTTTAACTTAGAGGTTGTTTGAAAAGTATTAGATGAAACCGATAATCTCCAGAAACCTAACCCCCCTTCCCCCCTTCCCTACAAGGGAATGGGGGTTTCAAAGCCTCTCCCCGCGTC
>NZ_VIKY01000042.1:0-1420 GCF_009711925.1 Dolichospermum sp. UHCC 0352
ACTATTTTTGGCAATGACCGATAATTTACCTTCCAAATGCTTCGCCCCTACTGACAACTGACAACTGACAACCTGAGAGAGTTTTGTGAACGATAATATTACTTTAATTGCGGCTGCTACAGGTGGATTTATGGTTTCTCTAGCCTTATCTGGTATTTTAAAAGGTGCGCCAATCGCAAATTGGCAACAGGCACATAATAATTTACACCCCATTGTCAACGTGCAAATTATCAGTAAAAATAAAATAAATTAAAATTATGCAGCAAGTAATTGGTATTGATTTAGGGGGAACTGCGATTAAACTTGGTCGGTTCAAAGCAGATGGTAATTGTTTGCAATCTTTATCTGTGGATACTCCCCAACCCGCAACACCAGAGGCTGTATTATTGAAAATAGTAGATGCAATATCACAAATTGACCCCAATAATGAAAGTGTCGCCATTGGTTTAGGTACTCCTGGCCCTGCTGATGCTGCGGGAAGAATTGCGAAAGTTGCTATTAATCTAGTAGGATGGCATGATGTCCCCTTAGCTGATTGGTTAGAAGCCAAAACCGGTAAACCGACAATTTTGGCTAATGATGCTAACTGTGCAGGTTTAGGAGAAGCTTGGTTAGGTGCAGGCCGAAATTTCCCCAATTTGATTTTACTAACTTTGGGGACTGGCGTTGGTGGGGCAATTATTCTTGATGGTAAATTATTTGTCGGACATCAAGGTGCAGCAGCAGAATTAGGTTTAATTACCTTAAATCCTGATGGACCAATGTGTAATAGTGGCAATCAAGGCTCATTAGAACAGTATACTTGTATTTCTGCCATTCGTCGCCGCACAGGCAAAGAACCAGCAGAATTAGGCGCACTTGCCCAAACTGGAGATATAGAAGCCTTGACTTTTTGGCAAGAATATGGTAGAGACTTAGGGATTGGTTTAACCAGTTTACTCTATGTGCTGACACCCCAAGCAATTATTATTGGTGGTGGTGTCAGTGGGAGTTTTGAATTTTTCTTACCTGCATTAACAGCAGAAATCGAAAAACGAGTTTTACCAACTTCCCGTGCAGGTTTGCAAATTCTCCCCGCAGAATTAGGAAATACAGCGGGAATGGTAGGCGCTGCTAAGTTAGCATTGGAAATAGGTAATTGGTAATGGGGTAGAAACAGCTTGATAATTTCTACCCATAACTAGCCTTATGTTACTGTTTGTCCAAGTCTTCAATAAGTTGATCAACAAAATCCCTCAACCGTTGTTGCCAGTCAGGGACGGTTTTAATTTTTTCCCTGACTCCAGGTAAAACCTTAAATTGCAAGGGTGATTTATCGTAGGCTACTTTATTTTGTGGTTTAAATTTAATCCGAGGCATTGCTAAATCCTAATATATCTGATATACTAGATATCATAGCACGACATTGAAGGTCGAATCA
>NZ_VIKY01000042.1:1509-3401 GCF_009711925.1 Dolichospermum sp. UHCC 0352
CTACAATCTTGCTCTTGAGATGTCTATTCAGCAGTACCAGAAACTTTATTTGAGAACTTGCATACCAGGGGGACAAGTTGTAGCATTATTTGGTGCACCGAACGAACCAGTTGCGGCTTGGACATTATCTGATTGACAAATGATACTCGGAGCATCACCAGCAGCTGCGATAAATATACCACCGCTATAGCCTTTGAGAGAATTCGTATCGATAGCAGAAGCTACAATAGTGGCCACTGAACCATTATTAGGATTAGCAGCTACAGTATAGGTATAGTTAGAAGTGCTTGAGGCGGTTAGTCCAATACCGAGAGAGGTAACAGCGGTAGCAAATACGCCTTCTTCTATCCGTTTGGTTTGTTGCGCCTTGTTGATTGAACTAACGGTGGTTTTTGCTTCCGTTTGTTTAGCTTTTGCTGCTTGGTTGATGAAAGAAGGTAGAGCAATAGCGGATAGAATACCGATGATGATAATAACAACTAACAGTTCAATAAGGGTGAAACCTTCGCTATCTTTCTTCTTGCTGAGGATTTGTTGGATGAATTTGGCTTTTAATTCGGTTTTCATGGTATTTTTCCTTGATTTGGACTATTGTTCGTTTCTTGATGGAAATAACTTACCCCATTCCGATCAATTTCATATCACTTCCAGGAAAAAACTTTTTTCCCATCTGTTCAACTGTTCTAACTGGGGGGTTAAAAATAGGCTAAAATCCTTATATAGACGTACTTTCACTATCTAGAGGCTGAAAATAGACATGGCTACTATCCCTCGTTCCCTGGCTCTGTCGGGGAATAGACTCCAAAAAGCTGTGGCTCTACTATACTTGATTCGAGGCAGAGCCTCACATCTACATTCCCAGTCAGAGACTGGGAACGAGTTGAATATACCCAGTTCTGAATTTCCCCATGACGATTATAAAAAAGCAATTACCAAATTTCTGGAAATTTACGAAAAATCCGAGCCTATCCCAGCGATTAATGCTAATTGGGATAGGTATGACCCTATTTTTCATCTTCTTAGCCTTTTTTGCTCCTGTTTTCCAAAGTTGGGGATGGTTGCAAAACCCCAGAGAGTTTCTCTCTAACCCTATTCATGAACCACCTTCGGCTAAACATTGGTTTGGAACGAGCCGTTTGGGTTATGATGTCTTTTCTCGCAGTGTGTTTGGTGTACAAGCCGCGCTGCAAGTTGTGACTTTAGCGACATCTTTGAGCATGATCATCGGTGTACCTTTGGGCATGGTTAGCGGTTATTTGGGGGGAAAATTAGATAAAGCCCTATTATTTCTTATGGATAGTATTTATACTTTGCCAGGTTTACTACTGTCAGTAACATTGGCTTTTGTCGTGGGACGAGGAATCTTAAATGCAGCGATCGCTATTAGTATAGCTTACGTTCCCCAATATTATCGCGTTGTCCGTAACCACACTGTCAGCGTCAAAACTGAAGTATATATAGAAGCTGCACAAGCAATGGGTGCTTCTACCTGGGTTGTCCTATCAAGGTATCTATTTTTCAATGTTATTCAAAGCGTCCCCGTCCTCTTTACCCTCAACGCCGCAGATGCCATCTTAGTTTTAGGCGGGTTAGGATTTTTAGGGTTAGGATTACCCGAAGACGTGCCAGAATGGGGATATGATTTAAAACAAGCTCTAGAAGCACTACCTACAGGCATTTGGTGGACTACCCTGTTTCCTGGTTTAGCAATGACAACTTTGGTGGTAGGGTTATCACTACTTGGTGAGGGGTTGAATGAATTTGTCAATCCTCGTCTAAGAAGAGAAAATGGGTAATTGGTAATTGGTCATTGGTCATTGGTCATTGGTCATTGGAAAAAATAACTAATTATTTATCACAACCAACAACTGTACGGGCGAAGCATTTGGAGA
>NZ_VIKY01000043.1:0-33841 GCF_009711925.1 Dolichospermum sp. UHCC 0352
GGGGTAAAAAATATTTGATACATCAACCATAACTTTTCAAACACCCTCTAAGAGGATGTTTGAAAAGTATCAGAATTAATCGAGATCCCCCCAACCCCCCTTACAAAGGGGGGCTAAATTCCTCAAAGTCCCCCTTTTCAAGGGGGATTTAGGGGGATCAGATCCCACAGGAAAAAGTTTTCAAATAACCTCTTACTTAAACTCCAAATTCAAGGGTGTAAATGACAATTTGAGTATTGGGAATTGGGGTAATTTACGTTCTGGACAGAACCCCCAATCTCAAAACAAAAACAACCCCCAAATTTGGAGGTTGTGAATTTTTATTTGTGAAAAATCTGATGATTAAAACAAAACTGATTATTTTATGGACATAATACAAACGGAAGCTAGAAAAGCGGCGATAATATAAAACACAGCCACTACTTGCAATTCTGACCAACCAGTTAATTCTAAATGATGATGTAAAGGAGCCATTTTAAATAATCGCTTACCTTTGCCATCTGGTCCTTTTGTAGCTTTATAATAACCAACTTGTGCCATCACAGAGAGAGTTTCGACAAAGAAAATCCCACTCAAGATAAACAAGACTACTAAGGTATTAGTTAACAGTGCAACCGCAGCTAAAGCGCCACCCAGGGCTAAAGAACCGGTGTCACCCATGAAAACACTAGCCGGGTTGCGATTGTAGGCTAAAAAGCCCAAGCAGCTACCGCTGACAGCAGCACAGAAAACCATCAAGTCGGGAGAAGTTGGCGCAATAATCACACCTAATGCGAAAATAGCGATCGCCACTGTTCCCGCCGCCAAACCATCAATCCCATCTGTTAAATTAGTAGCATTGCTCTGGGCAACCAGGACAAAACCCGCCACAGGCCAGAACAACAGTCCTAAAGGTAAGGATAAACCCACCCAAGGTACATGGATATTAGTTATACTAAAATCACCCTTAAATACCAACCACGCACAAAATACCGCCCCAAAGATAACTTGCAAAGCTAACTTCATCTTTGGAGAAATTCCTTTGTTAGACTTCCGACGCAAAATTTGCCAGTCGTCTATCCAGCCAATTAAGCCGTAGCTGAGTGTTAAAGCCGAAACCGCCAGCACATTTTCTGAAAAATCGGATAATATACAAGCAATTATCACCGCTACAGGGATAAAAAATATACCCCCCATAGTTGGTGTTCCCGCCTTTTTGAGATGTGCCTGGGGTCCATCCTCCCGGATGATTTGCCCGGTTTTGAGCGTTTGTAGCAGAGGGATTACCCACTGTCCCAAAATCGCCACACCCACAGCAGATAATAAAAGAGGTAGGGTGAGGGAAGTAGTAGCCCATGGGGTTCTATTTCCCATCCAATCTGAAATTAAGGCTGTCGTACTGAGTAACAAGGCCAGCAAGGAGGCTAACCCAATTCCCGAAAAATTCAAACTTTGATTAGGAGATAATTTAGCGTCCACAAAAAAAAGTCCCTTCACTCCACACTTTAAAAAACCTCAACAAAATAATCCAAACCGGTTTTGGTTACTAGTTCACAAGATCCTGCGAACTAGTCCTCCTCAGCAATTACATCATCGTCATCATCATAGTCAGTATCACCAATTCCGTCGTCCACGCCCAGAAAATCGGATATTACTTCTACATCTTCCCGCGAGTCGGTGTCATGGATATCACGGGCTATCAGTCTGCCACTCAGCCGCAACCAGTCCAACATGGAGGACTCTTGTTTTAAGGGAATAACTGATGCTCGTTGGTTTCGGGGAGCTTCGCGGAGGGGAGAATCTAACATATTAACAATCACACACAAGGGTTTATATAACTAGACATTAAGAGTCTATCATTTGATACGAGTTAATTTATTCCTTCATACAACTCTTTAATTGCTGAATCCGAATTAAAGAAAATTTTCATTTAATTAGGGAACGGTAGCCAAAAAGGCATTATTTACGAGTTGTCTGGTTATAGACAAAGAACATTAATATTTTATTAATGCTGTTTCATCATGCAAACTCTTGAGGTACAGGTTAATGATAGGTAAATCAACTCTCATAGATATAATTGTTGGCACAAATCGCGGTTTATTAGCAAATCAGCAACAACAACAAGCTATTTTAGCAGCGATCGCTAACTTAGAAGATTTTAATCCTACACCACGGCCATTAGCAGCTAGTAATTTACTAGAAGGCAACTGGCGACTACTATACACCACAAGCAAAGCTCTATTAAACATAGATCGTTTACCCTTATGTAAACTTGGTCAAATTTACCAATGTATTCGCAAAGAAACCAACAGTATTTATAATATAGCTGAGATTTATGGCATTCCTTTATTTGCAGGATTAGTTAGCGTTGTTGCTAAATTTGAACCAGTCTCAGAACGGCGTGTACAAGTAAAATTCCAACGTTCTATCATCGGGTTACAAAGCCTAATTGGCTATACAACACCAGGAAACTTCATCCAACAAATTGAATCGGGGCAAAAATTTACAGCTTTTGATTTTCCCATTCAAAGTGAACAACAAGGTTGGTTAGATATTACTTATATAGATGATGATCTCCGGATTGGCAGGGGGAACGAAGGTAGTGTTTTTGTATTAAGTAAGACATAAGACATTTTGCAAGGGGTATTTGGGAATGAGGTTAATCTATTATAGGTACTTTGTCAAGGGGTAAATTAAGAAGATTAACAACTTATTCCCCATGAAAATTCACCAATTTGACAAATAACTTAACAAAACCACAAGCCAACACCTTCAGGATGTAGAGTGAGAACAATCAGCCCTACTTTAACGGCATTCATACTTCAAAAGGGAAGATCCATCATGGTTCAACGTGGTTCTAAAGTACGTGTTCTGCGCCCTGAGTCCTACTGGTCTCAGGATATTGGTACAGTGGTTTCTGTTGACAAAACCGCCATCAAATACCCTGTAATTGTTCGCTTTGAGAAAGTTAACTATTCTAATCTCAATACCAACAACTTTGCTGTAGATGAGTTAATTGAGGTCGAAGCACCTAAACCCAAAGCCGCAGCAAAATAAACAGCCAAGCATCAAGGGGATTGTTTAATGGGATAATAGGAGGAGATGTCAAGGTGAAAATCTTGCCCATTTCCTCTCGTTGACCATACCTGCCCCTAAAAATATTATTTGCTTGAATGCCTGAACTGCCTGAAGTTGAAACAGTCCGCCGGGGTTTAAATCAATTAACCCTGAGTCAAGAAATCACGGGAGGAGATGTATTGCTACAACGCACCATCGCCTACCCGGTTTCTGTTGATGAATTTATTAATAAAATTAAAGGCAATACCATTGCTACCTGGCATCGTCGTGGTAAATATCTCCTCGCTGAACTTTCCTCCCCTTCCCCCAGTTATTTAGGAGTTCACCTCCGCATGACCGGTCAGTTACTTTGGTTAACCCCAGATCAACCTTTACACAAACACACCAGAGTCAGGTTATTTTTTGGGGAAAGGCAAGAATTACGCTTTGTTGACCAGCGCACCTTCGGGCAAATGTGGTATGTTCCTGATGATGTAGCTGTAGAAAGTATTATGACAGGTTTGGCGAAATTGGCAGTTGACCCCTTTTCCCCAGAGTTCACTGTAGAGTATTTAGCCGATAAATTAAAAAAATCCCGTCGTCCCATTAAAACTGGATTATTAGATCAGTCAATGGTGGCAGGATTAGGTAATATTTATGCAGATGAAGCTTTGTTTAAAAGTGGGATTTTACCAACAACTCTTTGTACAGAATTGCAACTTCCAAAAATCGAACTTTTGCGAACTGCAATTATTCAAGTTTTATCAGCGAGTATTGCGGTAGGTGGGACAACTTTTAGTAATTTCTTGAGTGTTAAAGGCGTTAACGGTAATTATGGCGGTGAAGCGTGGGTTTATAATCGCACTGGCGAACCTTGTAAGGTTTGTGGTAACGTGATCCAGCGAATTAAGTTAGGTGGGCGTTCTAGTCATTTTTGTTCCCAATGTCAAAGTTAAGTAGGTTAGCATTGAAAACTAAATTACTTGTCTTCCTGCATACTTCTCACAATTTTCGTCACCATTTTCCTAGGAATAAACCGCACACATTTTGACATCAGTTTGTTGATAAAACCAGGAATAATAATGATTTTCCCCTTCATTAAAGCATCATATCCCATCTGAGCTACAGTTGCCGCATCCATCATATTTTTACCCTTGAGCATTTTAGAATCTGCCATGCCGGTTCTTTCATGAAAAGCAGATGCCGTTGAACCTGGACAAAGAACTGTGACGGTGACACCTGTACCTTCTAATTCATTAGCGATCGCTTCGGAGAATGATAAAATATAGGCTTTGGTGGCAAAATAAACTGCCATTAATGGACCTGGTTGAAAAGCAGCGGCAGAAGAAACATTTAATATTTTCCCATAACCTTGTTTAACCATGTCTTTGAGAAATAATTTTGTTAAATGGGTCAGACAAACTAGATTTACTTGCAGCATTTCTAGTTCAGTATTAAGATTAGTTTCATTAAATAACCCATAAGTACCAAATCCGGCATTATTTACCAGGATATCAACTTTAATACCAGCTTCTTGTAATTCCGAGAAAATTTCTTGAGGAGATGTAGATATAGATAAATCTTTGATAATAGTTTTAACAGAAATTCCAAATTCTTCTGCAAAATCAACAGCTATTTTTGTGAGTTTTTCTCCTACTCTATCTACTAATACAAGATTATAATTATTATGAGCAAAAATCCGGGCTAACTGATAACCAATACCATTAGCTGAACCCGTAATTAAAACTGTTCCCTGGCATTTTATGTTCATTTTACAAAAAAGTGAATTAGCTGGAATTGGCACGGATAAATCTTACCAACACCATTATACTAAATAAAAATTAAGCTGCTTATAATTAAGATTTCCAGAATAATTGACCGCAGATAAACGCAGATTAACGCGGATAAATACGGATAAAATAATGGATTTCATAATTATATGCAGCCTCATGGAAAATTGATATTAGGCAAGACTTAGGAAACCAGTCTGTACTAAATAAGATGTGTAAGTCATCAACAATTGAGAATCAATAGGTGGACAAACAATAGAACTGCCTTTTAGTGCTTCTAGAGTTTCTTCACAACTAATAATTGGTCTTCTCGCTTGTAAATACAAATCAGGAATAGTGATTTGTTCATCTGACCAACGTTCTAGTAAAAATGGCCGCAAAGTATATAAAGGATTGTCTTGAGAAGTGACATTATTAATTAATTCTGCTTGCCATTCTTCGTAGGGAATCATCTTCAGTGAGAATCCGAAAGAACGTACCCAATCAACTAAAGATTTTAAGGAAGCAGGTTGAGGATGTTGTAAATGGAAAGCCTTACCTACAGATGTTTCTTGTCGAGAAAGATAAACAACAGATTTGCTGACATAATCAACAGGAGACATATCCAACATATAATCTACATCAGGGAAAGACCCCATTTGCAGACAACCTTTAATCATCAAATTGATGAAATCATGGGTATTACAAATTCCAGTTTGACTATCTCCAGAAATTAAAGGAGGTCTATGAATAGTAATAGGTAATCCTCGACTACCAGCAATTTTTACTAATTTTTCTGCTACCCATTTAGTTTGGGAATAACCGAGGAAAATACCTTCCCAGTCATGAAAATCATCATCTTCTTTAACTAACTTACCAGCATAAGCCGTTGATTCAAAAACAGCCACACTAGAAACATAATGCAATGGCTTAACTTTAGTTTGACAAGCTAACCGCAAAACTTCCTGTGTACCCAAAACATTCGCTGTTTTTAATGCTGAGTAAGGATAAACATAATTCAGTAAAGCGGCACTATGATAAATAGTATCAATGTTAGCAGCTAGATTTTCAAATTGTTCTGCACTAATCCCCAAATGTGGCTGTGCTAAATCACCAATTATAGGAATAATTCTGCCACTATAATGATCTTGCCAAATGCCATATTGTTGCAAATTGTTTTCTAATTTGCTTTTACCTTCTTCCAAATTACTAGCACGGACTAAGCAATAAAGAGTTGCGTCCGATACTTCTAGTAATTCCTTGATCATGAAAGCGCCTAAATAACCTGTTCCCCCAGTTAAAAAGATATTTTTAGGGTTAGTAACAGAAACAGCAGTACCTACGGGTTGAATAGTGGGGTCTAGAACAGCTTCCGCACCCAAATCTAGCAGAGGAGGAGCAAAATTAACAGGGGAATTTGTTCCAGAACCTGCATCTTGTAGCTGAGAACCATTACTAGATTCTTCTGACAATCGTTGGGAAAGTGCCGCAATATTAGGATAATGCCAAAGTAAAATAGGAGAAGGTTTAAAACCTAGTAATTCCTCTAATTTACTAATGATCATCATGGCTTGAGCAGAATCCAAACCATAATTTTCTAAGTTTTCGTCAACATCAATTTCTGCGGTTTCGACTCCGACAACTTCCGCAAGATGAGAAACTAGAAATGCTTGAATACTTTCAGCATTATAAGACTGTTTTAAATTCATTTTTTACTTCTCCAATATAGAAGGAATTGGTTGATATTGACTGTAATAAGCAGGCATTTGTAAACCCTGCATTTTTAAACTGTGGGTGCGATATAAAAATGCTGTCCCCTTCATAATTTGGTCAGCAACATCAACAACATGACGCTGATTAGGTTCTGACAAATAAGAGCCACGCACCCAGTCATTGAAGCCACCCATAGCTGGTCCACACCAAATTTGATAATCAACTTCCCGACCTTTTTCACCAGTGCTAGACCAGCGGGAAGATAACCCTAAATACCAGCGAAAGATTACAGCCATTTTCAATTTAGGATTATTAACAGCTTTACCCAATTTTTCAGGATTCTTTTGGGATAAATAAGCCGCTGCACCTTCCCAAACTTCCGCAAGACTTTTACGGAAAATTTGTTTTTCTAGCTTATCTTTTTCGGCTGCGGGAATCTGTTCAATAGAGTCGTAAGTGCGATATAATTCATACAATTTTTGCGCGCGCATGGGGAACATTGTCCCGCGTTTGAGAACTTGCAATTTGACTCCCATTTCAAACATATCGGCTGCGGGAGCCATGATCATATCTGCCATTTCGGCTTGTGCTAATAATTTTTTAGTATGTTCACAAGCACCAGATTCCACACAAGATTGATTAATTGAACCCGTCATTATATAAGCAGCACCCATCATAAAACCAGCTAAAGCTGCTTCTGGTGTACCAATGCCTCCAGCCACGCCAATTCTAATAGGAACTGAGTAATTATATTGGGCTTGAATTTCATCTCTGAGGGCAATAATTGAAGGTAATAAACATACTAAAGGACGATTATCTGTATGACCACCAGAATCAGCCTCAACGGTAATATCATCAGCCATTGGCACTTGTCTTGCCAAATTAGCTTGCAATTCTGTAATTAGTCCTTTCTCAAGTAATTCTTTGAGGATTCTTTCTGGTGCTGGTTGCAAAAATTTAGTTGCTACTTCCCGACGGGAAACTTTAGCAATGACTTTATTTCTGATATCAATTTGATTAGCTGCATTTAATCTTAACCCAGCAACTCGATAATAAACGATGTTAGCAGTTAAGTCTAAAAATGCTGATGCTTCTACTGTTCTGACACCATATTTGAGATATAAATCTACAGCGCGGCGTTCAATAGCTGGTTCGTTTGGACTGTGAATTAAATTGAAAGCATAGGGACCATTAGGTAATGCTTCTTGAATAGTATTAATCGCAGTTTCTAACCGTTCTGGAAGTAACCCACCTGCACCAAAGGAACTTAAAATTTTCTCTTTTCCGAGGGCAATTACCATTTCTTGAGAAGCAATACCCCCAGCCATTGCTCCGGTCATATAGGCATATTTTACACCATAAGCAGCGAGAAAACTGGGGTCGCCAAGTTGTTGTAACCGGAGGGGAGGGAGTGAGATTAAAAGTTCTGCTTGTCCAGATGAAACATTATCATTAGGTGCTAAATAGCCATCATTAGTAGCACCAATTTTCCCGGATATTTTAATAATATAGCAGGGTTTATCTGATCTTAATAGTTTATCTTTGATGGCACTTTTTTCAAAGCTAACACAATCTAATGAACCTTTCCAAATTTGGTTTTGATGATTACAGGTAAAAAAACCCAGTCCATTATCATGTTTATTTAGTACCGTCTCGATTGTTGTCACGGTAGTTATTCCTCAATTTATAAGCAGGGTATTTGAAATGAAGTAAAAAAATTGGCGTTGCTGATCAAATATATGAATATGTTTCGCGCAAAGACGCAAAGGAGCTAAGGCGCAAAGTTTGAGATTTTGCATGGTGTAGCCATATTTTTCACGTCAATTTAGCAACGCCGATTTTTGGTTATTTTTCTTCGTTGAGTAGGTTTTGAGCGCAAGCTAGTTGCAATTGAATGATTTCGCTCATTTGTTGACTAAAATCTTGTCTAGCTGCTAAGAAACTTGTGTGTGTTTTAGTTAATTTGGCGGTGTTGTTACTCAGGTTTTGATACTGAGCAATTTTTAAATCATTCATGCTAATTTTTCCACTAGATTCTTGATTTATGTTTTGCTTAATGATTTTTGTTGACTCAAAGAATTTTAGTTTCTTTGACAATTCCAAACCGTTCTCCATGATCGTTTTCATGGTATTTTTCTGTGGTTTGGGGTAAATTTCTGTGGGTGCTATTTTCTCCGATGTCTGTAGGGAATTGATGATTTTATACTCTTGATGAGTAGAAATTGTTTGCTTTTGGTTATTAGCAAATATTTGGCGATTTTCTGCATTCAAAATTGCAGAAGTCATGGAATTACCACCTAATGTAACTTTCCTCAGTGCAGCTTTTTTCTGTTGGGTGTTTTCTGAAGATAGGTTATATAAAGGAGCGAGATTTAAGTTTACTTGATGACTCAATAGTTTTGCTAATGCTTTAATTAGGGAACTATGGTCATCTGTACCCCGTCTATTTAGGGATACGGTAAGATGTTCTTGATTACCCAGATTTTTATCTATCCAGCGTGAACAAATACCACCTGCACCGGCTTCAATAAAGATTTTTGCTCCGTCACCATAGACGCGATTAACTAAGCGGGGAAAGTCGAGTTGTTGACATAATCCTGTGGCAATATTGTGAGCAATTTGGTTGCTTTCAATTTCAATTGATTGATATTCAGCAGCGGAGTAAAACTTGATTCCGGGGATTTTTTGTGCTGGTAATGTGTATAAGGTTTCTAGTTCTTGAGATTCTGATTGCATTGCTTGACAATGAATCACATGATCAAAAGGAGCAGGAAAAGAATTACAACCCAGGGTTTTAATTACTCGCTCACAAGCTGCTGGTTCTCCAGCAATTAATACTTCTTCTGGGGTATTAATCTGTGTTAGGTAAACACGGGTTTCATTTTTTAAACATTCTCTAACTTGGGCTGGAGTAGCCATAAGAACGTAGTTAGCCCATAACTTATTCTCTGGATTTGTGTCAGTTTTTGGTAGTCCCCAATACTCACGGACAGCGTTTTTGGAACCAGATAATCTATCTCCAAATAAAGCTGATGAATTAAAGGTATGACTAACTTCATAAAAATTGCTCCATACTCCTTGAGCAACCATCATGCTAGTTTCACCTAAACTATATCCTAAGACATATTTAGGTTTAATGTTAAAATCCTCGGTGATAATTGTGGAGATTAATCTGGTAAAAAGCACTTCTGCTTCAAACATTGCTAAGGAATCATCCAGCAATTTCTTTTCTAGTGTTTCTAATTGTCGAGTTGATAATTTACTCAAACTTCTCGGAAATACCAATTTTTCCACATCTGCTGCTCGTTCGTCAAGACTTTTGATAATGACATCATCTAAGACTTTAGGAAATAAACGGAAAAGACTCCGGCCAATACCTAAATAAGTATTAACAGCAGCGGGATAAACAAAGGCAATTTCTCCATTTTTCCCCAGGGGTTTGGGTGTGAAATAACTACCTATGGGAGTCTGCCAATCTTTGCCATTTGCAAAGGCATTAGTTACACCTTTTTTAGCTGAATTAATTTCTTTAATTAATTCTTTTTGGTTGCGTCCAGTTAGGGAAAGTGTATATTTGCTTTCAGAGTTTTGTTGAAATTTAACAAAGGTTTGACTAGCAATATTTTTGAGAGAATCAGCATTTTCAATTGTTGCTTGCAAATGATCCAACGCTGCTAATAAGCTAGATTGATCATCTGCTGCAATGGGTAATAAATGCAAAGGTCTTGATTCTAAATATGTGCTGGTACGTTCTGGTTGTGCGGTTTCTTCTGATAAGATGATATGGGCAAAAGAACCGTCACAACCAATACTATTAATCGCGGAAATTCGAGATTTGACCTCTTTTTGCAAAAACCAAGGTCTGGACTCAGTTGCAACATAGAAAGGACTACCTTCCCATACTTGCGGTGTTTTGACACCAGACCAATTGGGAGTTCCGGGAATATATCTGTGATAAATACTCAGTGCAGTTTTTATTAAACTGGCAATTCCAGATGCAACGAAGGTATGACCAATATTTGCTTTAACGCTACCTATAGCGCAGTGTAAACCATCACCAACGGCAGGATAAGCTTGAAGGATACCGCTAATTTCGGCTTCGTCTTCTGCGGGAATACCACTAGCGCAGACTTCCAAATAATTGACTTTTGTGGGTTCAATTCCGGCTTGTTGAAAAGCTTGTTGACATACTTGGCTAATGGTATGGCTATCTACAGCCATTGAGGGAGATTGACCAATGCTAATACCATCAATTACTGCATAGATACGTTGGTTATTTGCTAACGCCGTATCATGACGTTTAAGAACAACTGCACCTGCACCTTCTCCCACATTCCAACCATTGGCTTTTTCGTCAAAACTTAAAGTATTGACTCCTGTATTAATTGTGCCAAATTGACTTCGCAATAAGACATTTTCTACCCCTCCTGCTAAGTCAACAGCACCCACAACTACAGCATCTACTTCATTAGTATCTAGCAGCATTTGCGCTAATTCTAAGGCTTTAAAAGCGGCTGTTTCGACGGCACTAATGGTAAAAGATGGACCAGAAAAATTCCATAAAGAGGAAATCCGACTAGCCATAATATTGGTAACGTAACTCAGATATTCACTCAATTCAACTTGATTGTGAATACTATCTTGAACAATGCCTTCTAGTTGATTGATTTTCTCTGGTGATAAGGCAATTTCTGCCCCATTCAAACCATCTTTTATTTGCCAAGATGAATTCCATCTTTGTTGGAGTTGATGTACAGATAATTCTGTATCTGCGGCGATAATTACCGCTACATTACTATTAGGTGAAAGTCCGGCATCTTTGAGGGCGCGGTCAGCAACTCTTAATAATAAAAGTTGTTGAGAGTTGATTTTTTCAACTTCATTAGGAGGAATTTTGTAAGCTAAAGTATCAACTTCAAAATTATCAATATATGCTCCTTGGGGAACTTCTCCTGCTTCTAAACCATACTCTCGCAGTAAAGTTTCTTGTTCATTAATACCATGCCATCTTGATTCTGGTAGAGGAATAAAATGCTGTTTTCCATCATAAATGCTGCTCTCAAAGGCATCTAATTCTTGACATTCTCCAAAAAAGGCATCCATGCCCACAATTGCCATTTTTGCAGTCTTGTTTTGCTCAATATTCATTTGCTTACTTCCCCTGTTCTAGAATGATATGAGAGTTTGTTCCACCAAAACCAAACGCACTTAAAGCTACTCTTTTAGTTCCTTGACTCGGCCATTTCGTAGGCGTTCTGACAATGTTTTTTGGAGAGACAACATTGTTTTCAGAACCTATGGGTTGAGTCACATGAATAGTTGGAGGAATAACCCCATGAGACATACTTAAAATTGTCTTGGTTATGCCTACCATGCCCGCAGCCACAAGTAAATGACCAACATTTGTTTTGGTTGAACCTACTAATGGTGCTGCTTTATATGGACTAAAAAAGCCTTCAATTGAGTTACATTCTGTGGTATCTCCCAATAGAGTGCCGGTAGCATGACACTCTAAATAATCAATAGTTTGGGGGTTAAGTTTAGCCTCTGAATAAGCTCTTTGATATGCCAGAGTTTGCCCTTGAGGATTAGGACTAAGAAGGTGTTTACCTTTACCATCATTAGATAGTCCATTACCGCAAATTGTTGCCAGGATTTTGTCACCATCTCTCACAGCATCACTGTGTCTTTTGAGCATTACCATCCCAATTCCTTCGGAGGTAATTAACCCGCGTGATGACTTATCGAGAGGACGACTAATGCCATTATCTGGATATCCTTGAATACCAGAAAATAACATTCTGACAAATAATGGATCTGCACAACTAATTGCACCAGCTAACATCAAATCTGCTTTGCCAGATTGTAGATAATGGGATGCTAATTTAATGGCGTAAAATGATGACGAACAAGCAGCATCTATACAGAAATGAGTTGCAGATAAAGAAAAGGCCTTGGAAACTATAGCAGCGGGTAAACCGGAAACCATAGCATTGTATGGAGAGACTTTTGTGCAGGTTGATGAACCTCCTAAACGAAAGTCTTTCTCCTGTAATAGTTCACTAATTGCAGGTTGAATATTTTGCTGATAAATAGGAGCAAATAGACTATTAGAAGCTTTGGTTGGTAATCCCAAAGTTCCTAAAACTACGCCACATTTTGCAAGTGCAGTTTGATTTCCCAGATAGCCACTTTGAATAATGGCTTGTTTGGCAGCGTACAATGACCATTTAAAGGTATTATCTAAGCTTTCAACAAATGCCGCAGGTAAGTTATACTCGTTGGCATCAAATTTAAAGTCGCGGATAAATCCACCTTTTTGAAAGTAGAATTTTTCCGGTTTACCTTTGGTTTCATCGTAGAATATAGCGGGATCTATTCCCAAATCCGCTACAGTTATAGATGATGTGGAATCTTTTTCTGCGGTGAGATTCTGCCAAAATTCTTCAGGATTATTAGCATCGGGAAATAGGCAAGATAACCCGATGATTGCTATTTTTTCCACTTTTGAAATCCTCGTTGGGGCATAAGACGTGACTGAAAAGGATTTACGCTATTCCCCCAATCGGCAAGGATTAATAATATGAATTTGTTTCGCGCAAAGGCACAAAGGAGCAAAGGCGCAAAGAATTAGAGTTTCATATTATTTTACTTTTTATTTAACATTTTCATTGGCCAAATTACGGCTTTTGCTCCTAAGATTTTCGAGTATATTTTTCCTTCACGATTATGGATAATGAAGTTGACTGTTGCACCTGTGTCGGTTTTGCCTATGATTTCACAGGACACATAAAAGGGGACGTTAAATGGTACTGCTAGATATTGTTCACAGTATGTTAATTGTCCTGGTAAACAAACTTCTTTATGGATATAATTTAACCATAGCCATAATGTTTGGGTACTCAAGTCAATTATATAAGGGTTGTGCCATTTTACGGGAAATTGTCCTTGTTCTTTGGCTGTAATTTCTTGCCAACAACATTCGGCTGTGAGTTTTTCTGGACTGATATTTAAAACTTTGGTAATTTTCTGGAATGCAGGACCATGAAATAGGGATAAATCACCATTTTGATAGAAGTCTTTGGCTGTATCAGTGACGATATTATCTTCTCTGAGATCCATTGCTTCATAAATGGGTGCTTCTGGCATATTTTTTACCAGTTTTATCAGAGAACTAAAGTGATAATGAGTTCTACCTTCGGGGGTTTTGCTCAATATTTTGGTCTGAAATTCGACAAAATTACCATCAACTTTGGCAACTTCTTGGATTTCTAGAATATGTTCTTTAGCCAAGGTAGAATTAAAGGTGATTCCTTTTAAAACTTTGAAGTCTTGGCAACTGAAATATGTGTAACCTGGATAAATTTCTTCACAGCCATTTACCATCCATGATTTAGCACAGGTTGCTGGTAAAACTGGTGAACCTGCAATTGTATGATCATGCAAAAATGGATTCTCTGCTAATGTCATTCTTCTGCGAATGCGATAGCTGCGAAGTTCTAAACCTAAAGGAGCAGGTGGTAGTTTCATGGGACTACCAATCACAACTTGTGGATGATCTTGATAGGCTGGATGTAGTTCATTAACTAACATTTGTGTCCCAACTTCTACGGGAATAATACTAATTCCTCTTTCTGCAAATGCTTTTTTTAATTGTGGTGTCACCATGCCACTATCCCAACCACCCCAGTTAATTGCCACTACATGACAATTAGGGTTATATTGTTTCATCAAATGGGCTGATTTACTGAGAATTTCATTAGCGATCGCATAATCACTTTGACCGATATTACCATAAAATCCAGTCACGGAAGAAAACAATACTAAATGTTGTAATTGCTGGGGATTAACACAAGATAGGAGATTTTCTAAACCCTGAACTTTAGCAGTATAAACTTTCTCAAAATCATCTTCTGTCTTTTTTTCAATTAACTTATCTGCTAAGTTACCAGCACCGTGAATAATGCCGGTAATTTGCCCAACTTTATCAGAAATTTCTTGAAGTTTGGCTTGCAATTTTACAGTATCAGTGACATCAACACTAATATATTCAGCCTTTCCTCCTGTAGCTTCAATAGCTGCTAAAGTCTTCTTAATTTCCCGACTAGAATTAATCTGATTAAATATCTTTTGTACCATCATGGGTGTTGGTTTCTCACCTTGAGAAATCAAATTTTCCATAATGCGCTTTTTCAAAGCCGAATCATCTAAACAATTATGAGCATATTCTGGTTCTGTGGTAATTTCAGAACGACCTAAAAGAATAAACTTACAAGGTTGATGTTGAGCTAATTTAATAGTACATTGAGCAGTGATTCCCTTTGCACCACCACTGACAACAAAGACAGAAGATGGGCTAACTTGAACAGTTGCAGTCATAACTATGATTTATGGGATTTATTTGATTTGGATGATTAATTCGTCTAAACTATGATTTATGTGATTTGTTTGATGGGGATGATTTATTGATTGATGAGAAAATAAACAAGAAATGAATCCAGTAAACTCAGCAAATAATTCAATCAAAAAAATCAAACTAATCAAACAAATCACAGTTTAGACATTACTCACTTTTTGCCACCAGCGTTACCCGTCCTTGATTACCATAACCAACTTCGCCAATATAGCGATTAGAATCGTGCAATTCAGCAACGATATATTCAGCAGATTCGTGAGGATCTAAAGTGGGATTCAGGTCAATTGCTCGGAAGAATACCTGTGGCCATTCCCAGCGCAAACTCTTCGTTAAACCAAACAAACCAGCACTAATTGCACTAAAATTACCTTGATGTCCTAAGCCAAATTCACCGTCCAGATGGGCAACTGTGCAAAAGCTTGTTCTTCCTGCTAAAGATGCCGCATTATTCAAAGTTGTTTTCAGATGTTTTGCCATTAAAAACACTTGTTTAATAATTGCCTTTTCTGCTTCTGGATAGGAAATATGTCCAGGTTTTTCAGGAGTAAATTGAGGATGTAAGTGAATGAATGCCCCAATCGCTCCATGTTTAGTAGTCACACTTTGCAATAATAATTGCAGATGTTGTTCACTCATGTTTGCCAATGTGACGCGGGTAACACCTGCGGGTAATGGCAATTGTTCGGGAACTAATGATTGGGGGAAACTCAAAACTACAACTTTCCAACCTTGTTCTATCAGTGCGTGGGCTAGTTTGGTGGTAGTTAAAGAACCATCATCAGTGATTAAACCAATGTGTCCTTGGGGTAACTGCGCTTCCAAAAAATCTGGTCTGGGTAAGGTTCTTAGCTGAACTGGACGACGGGGAAGATTGATGTCGACGATAGGAGGTGGGGTTAAATCAACCACCTCTGTGGTTTCCCCCCTGAACAAGGGAGGATTAAGGGGGGTTATCTGGTTAACATCAAACTGCGGCTTTTTTTTTTCACCTCCCACCAGTGATTGGAGGTAGTTAACGATTTGCCCGATTGTCCGTAAGTCGCCTAATTCTTCAATATTGGGTTTGGGTAAGTCAGGATACGCTTCCTGCATTGCTCCCAGTATTTCTACCCGTTTGATGGAATCTATGCCTAAATCGGCTTCCATGTCCATGTCCAGTTCCAGCATTTCCACTGGATAACCTGTTTTTTCACTGGTGATGTTTAACAGGGTTTGTCCTAAATCTTGGTACTGGGGAATGGAAATTGATTCTGGTATTACTTCCTCTATTACCTGTGTTTGCACTTGAGGAATGATGATTGGTTCTGGTGCTACTTCGTCTATTACCTGGGTTTGCATTTGAGGAACTATGATTGGTTCAGGTGCGATTTCTGCTGTTACCTGTTGTTGTCCTTGCAGATATTCGACAACTTGACCAATGGTGCGTTTTTCTGCCAGTTCTTCCAGGTTTGGTTTAGGTAAGTTGGGGTATAATTCTTGCAATCCTCCCAGAATTTCTACCCGTTTAATGGAGTCAATTCCTAAGTCTGCTTCCATGTCCATATCGAGTTCTAGCATTTCGATAGGATAACCAGTTTTTTCGCTGGTGATACTTAATAGATTGTTAGCTAGATCATCAAGATTTAGGCTGCTAGTTGCAGGTTCTGGTATGAATGCAACTGGGGACTGGGGAATAATAATTGGTTCAGGTTCAATTACTGGTGCAGCAATTACAGGTTTTGCAACTTCAATTACTGGGGGAATAGGTGCTGCTAATTGAATTTTTGGCTCAATTACTGGTAATGCTTGAGGGGGAATTATGGTGACAGTAGGAGCTACAGGTGCTTCTTCTGGAGCAGCATATATATTTGCTGGTGCTGCTGCTTGGGTATCAGAAATGAGTTGAGAATATTCTTCTTGAATGAGTTGGAAAAAGTGTTTGGTATATTCTATCTGTTCCCGCAGATATTGTTCATGAATGCGGAGAGTTTCACCTTGTTGGGAATGAAACTGCATCATACTCCGCTCTAAGCTTTCCATGATCACTTGCTTAATTTGAGCAGCTTCAGCGGAAGATTTAGCATTAGCAAATAAGGTGTTTTGCTGCTGCATTAATTGAAAGAAGGTTTTCGCGTATTCTATCTGATTATTAAGATATGTGCTGTGAACTTCTAAATTCTCGCTTTGGTTGTGCTGGAACTGGCTCAAAAGTGTTCCTAAGCTGGTGAGAATTTGTTGGCAATTTATCAATTTATCTGGTGTTTGCATCTTCCCTTCGAGTTGCTGCGTGAACAATTCTGATCTGGGTTCTTTTTCAGGCTCTTTTATGATGGTTGCAGTAGTAGTCATCTGTGGCTGTAACTGGGTTTCAATGAGGGGTTGTTTTTTATGTCCGTTACCGTTGCCGTTATGTCCATTATTTGGGGGAATTTTGGCAATTACAGGGGTTTCTATTTCTAAATTTATAGACGGGTTTAGCAATGCTAAACCCCTACTGGAATCCTGAACTTCTGTTAGCGAAGCTCCTCCCGCGGAGGCATTCCTGAACTCCTGAATTTCGGAAATTTTATGTCCGTCCGCTAATGCTTCTGTAAAGGCATTTTTGGTTTTATCAGAAATGTAGTTAATGCCAGTTAATTTGACGCTGAGGGTCTTTTTGTTGGCAATGGGAGGGAATACGGCAGGGAGTTTGTAGGGGTCAAGATTGCCCAAATTCATGCCGATAACTCGCAACTGAACTGCGGCTTCTCGCAAAGAGCGATCGCTGTTTTTGGAGGCGCTGGGATTTAGAGATATGGTAAGATGGGGGCGATCGCCTAATGTATCTTTTACCAAGTTACTCAAAACCCCTTTTGGTCCAAATTCTACGAAGCAATAACCACCAGCCCCATAGATATTTTCAATCTCTTGTTTGAACAATACAGAACTAGCCAAATGGCTTTCTAAGTTCTTTTGAATTGCCGCTGCATTTTGGGGATAATGTTTACCAGTGACATTACTAAAAACCGGAATTTGGGGATTGTGGAAAGTTACCGATTTAGTAGCAATGGCAAAGGATTTTTGCGCGAATGCTATTAATGGAGTATGGAAAGCCGCAGACACAGGCAATAAAACTGCACTATATCCTAACTTTTCGCAAGCATCTTGAACTTTTTGAATTTCTAACTTTGGACCGGCTAAAACAATTTGGGTAGGAGAATTAAAGTTAGCAATACTTACTTTTGGAAACTGCTTCAGCACCGGTTCAATTTTGCTGATATCTTCCTTCACCGCTAACATACTACCAGCGTCATGATCTGGGTCTTTGGGTGCGGCCATTGCCTGTCCTCTAGCTTTCACTAGGAACAAATAATCAGCCTCACTCAATACTCCCGCAGCCCACAAAGCGGTTAATTCACCAAAACTATGTCCTGCGGTGAAATCTGCCTTAAAGCCAGCTTGTTGCAAAATTCCATACAACCCAGCACTAAATACCCCAATTGCCGGCTGTGCATATTCCGTTCTTTGCAAAGTTGCAACTTGGGCTTTTTTCTCAACTTCATCAAAGGTAGAATGAGGGAAAACAACTTCAGAAACTGGTTGTAAATTGCTTTGCTTGAACAGATGATCCATCTTGCCATATAACTGTCGCAAGCTGGGGAAATTCATCACCGCTTCTCTGCCCATTTCCAAGTATTGAGAACCTTGTCCAGAGAATAAAGCGACAACTTTTCCACCTAAATCCATTCCCGAAGAACGGTAATAAATACCTTGAGGATGTTCCCAAGAAATTGCATCAGGCTTACTTTTGAGTAAACCAAGACTAACTTGCAGTAACTTACAAGCTTCTTGTAAATTCTCAGATACAAAACCAATTCTTAGGGCAGTTGTAGGAATAGCTAAAGATTGACAATCTAACAATAATTGAGAATAGAATCTTTCGCCGTCGTTAGCTTGCAAATTATTTAAAGTTGCTTCTAACTTGCTAATTAATTCCGCATGAGTAGCACCAAATAATAGCACTTCACCGGCTGCACCATGTAAACGATAAGAACTTTGTTGTTCTGGTTCGTATTCTTCCAAAACAACGTGATAATTTGTGCCACCAAAACCAAAGGCACTCACCCCCGCACGTCGGGGAGTTTCACCTTCTGCCTTGATCCAAGGTCTAGTTTGAGTATTGAGATAAAAGGAGGAATTTTCAATATCTAATTTGGGATTTGGTTCGGTAATATTGATGGTTGCTGGCAATACTTTATGATGCAATGCTAGGGCAGTTTTAATAAGGCTGGCTGCACCTGCGGCGGCTTTTGTATGTCCAATTTGTGATTTTACACTTCCCAAAGCAATATGTTGTTTTTGGGTGTCATGTTTACCAAAGAAATCTCTTAAAGAACTGAATTCTATGGGATCTCCTGCCATTGTTCCTGTACCGTGTGCTTCCATTAAACCCACAGTTGCCGGAGAAAATCCAGCATCATCATAAGCCCGTTCTAAGGCTTTAACTTGTCCTTCTTTTCTAGGGGCATAAATACTCTTATAACGCCCATCACTAGAAGTACCAATTCCCTTGATTACCGCATAGATTTTATCCCCATCTTTTTGGGCATCTTCTAAGCGTTTGAGGAGAATCATCCCAATCCCTTCACCTAACATCATCCCATCAGATTTAGCATCAAATGGTTTCACATTCTCGCTAGGAGTAACTGCTGGAGTTTTGCTAAATGAGATGTAAGCCATGATCGTGTTATCGGTGTCTACTCCACCGGTTAACATCATATTGCTACGATGTTCAACTAATTCACTAATGGCCATTTTTAATGCCCCAAAGGAACTAGCACAAGCCGCATCAACTACACAGTTTGTACCGCCAAAGTTGAGACGGTTAGCAATTCTGCCAGCCACCACATTTGCTAACATTCCAGGGAAAGCATTTTCATCCCATTTCACATAAGCAGATTTGATTTTATCAACAATCTTTTTAGTATCTTCGTCAGATACACCACTGCTTTTGAGAACTTTTTCCCAAACCGGATATTCCAATCTGGCAGTTAATGGCATTCCCAATTGTTTGCCCATAGCTACACCCAAAATCACGCCGATATTTTCGCGGCTAAATTCACGGGATTCGCTATAACCAGCATCTTCCATTGTTTCTTTAGCAACTACTAAACTTAATAGTTGAGAAACATCTGTAACTTCTAAAATGCTGGGAGGAATACCAAATTCCATAGGGTTAAAATCAACTTCAGGAATAAAACCACCACGTTTACAATAGGTTTTATCTTCTGCTGTTCTCGGATTAGGATCATAGTAATCTTCTACGCTCCAATGAGTAGAAGGAACATCAGTGATACAGTCAATTTTATTAACAATATTTTGCCAGTAATCCCTTAATGTTCTCGATTGAGGCATTAAGGAAGCCATACCAATAATAGCTATGGGAGTTGTGTGTAGTTTTCTATTAATTTCCTTAGTTGACATGGAATTTATCGAATTTTTTAGGTTTCCTGAATTCATTTTTCCTTCCTCTATAAACTTCAGCACAGCCTGTTCAAAACTATTAATTTGGGCTTCTAATTCCGTCAAAGAACTATTTATCGTGTCTATCTTTTGAAGGGGGGAAGACATAGGACATAGACTAATTTTGAGTACCGTAAATTGTGCAGTAAATTAAGCTATTAGCAGATAGAATAACTATCTACATTCACCCAATCACCGCAGGTAAGTTTAAATGCTTGAATTTACATCAGCACCGCAGCATATTTACCAATTAATAATTGATAATTCATTTTTGAAGCTTTAGGTAGGTTGGGTTAAGGAACGCAACCCAACATTTCATAATTTTGCTTGGGTGTTACTAAGCTACATTTCCTTAACACCAAGCGAACTGGCAATAGAACATACTTAATCTGAAGGATATGTATGAATACAGAAACGGTTTTATCTCTTAATCATTGAATGTTTTACCTATGGAGGAATAATGTTCTGTATGTTGATATAGCAGTTGCCAGTTTTTAAAGTCCAGGATAACCTATTTTAGATGATTAGACTGATAAAAGCTGCCAAAATCGTTACAAAATAATCAGCACTCTGTGGCAAATTCTGTGAATAGTGAAAAAATACTTAAACAGCTTTTCAATAGTCTAGCAGTTTGTAACTTAGTGAGATGCAAAACCCCGGTTTATCAAAGAATAGGTTTTGTTTCTTTAGGCAATTCTGCTGTACAAAGCTGAGTGGATTTTAGTATTTCTTCTGTTTATAGAAATAAACTCAACAATTTATTTTTCATTCATAAATGTTGAATTAATAAAAAGACTAGCACAGCTTATGAAAATGGAATAGTTCATTTTTGCTAATTTTTGGAGGAAAATATTTGTTAATTGATCTCCTTTTAAATAAAACATAATTATCTGAGTATAATCTAGAACCGAATTTGTGAATAACATATCTTGGGTAATTACGGATTTAACATCAATCTTTTCCTGATAATTCAGGGATTTTATCTAAATTGTCTCATAAGTAACTAATCAATAAATATACAATAGAAATATTTGCACATAATTGGGTGTTTTTTGAGCAAACTATCATAATCAAGTCTTGGTTTTTGATGAATTTATAAGATAACTCACCTTTTCTAGACAATTGGTTATTTATAAACCAAACATTAATTTGTTGGATATTGAACACTAACCTGTAACCATATCAATTGTGATGAAATATGGACAATTTGCATTTATTTACGAGAATTTGCTAAAAAAAATACAGATTTTTAGATTAATTTATGAGTAATTAAATATAGTATCTAGTCAAGGATTTTATTAATTAAAGCAACTAAATTTAGTTGACAATATCAAAGTTATTTGGGATAATTGCAGAGAAGTTTATTCATTCCCCAAGTTATTAGCATCATCACCACTTGGGAATTGAAGATTTTTATTTCTCCCTAGAGATATCGTATTTTAGGCTACTTAATTAAATGCCAATTCAAGATAAAACTGATAGCGTAGCGTGGCGTTCCTCATGGATGATTAGAAGTAAAAACACCGCTAATTTAGGTATTTATAACAACTAAAAATGCTGACAACAATTCATACATAAATAATTAGACATATCTCTTTTATAAAAGTAACAGAGAATCCGTCTATAACCATTACGAGTATTTTCCGACATAACACCATTGGAATAAAAATATGGCAGTAAATAAAGAACGCCAATTATTCAACCTAACTGCGTTAAAGTGGAGAATAATTCTAGCAACTTCTCTAACTTTCTCTACGGGTTTAGTATCTTTATACATTTTTCATCAATTAAAGATAAATTCCCAGACTCAATCTTCTGCTATTGCTCCCATTATTAAATATCAACCCATTCCCGTTAAAGTTGCCGTAACTGCCTTAGGAAGATTGCAACCACAAGATAAAATTACTTATTTATCTGCTCCTAATTCTATCAATGGTGTACGAGTAGAAAAACTGTTGGTCAAGGAAGGAGATGATGTTAAAAAAGGACAAGTATTAGCTTATCTAGAAAACTATGCTCGTTCTCAAGCAGCTATCCAACAGGCATTTGATAAATTGTTAATTGCCAGAACTAAACTTGCACAGGTACAAGCTGGAGCAAAAACTGGAGATATCAATGCTCAAAAAGCCACAATTACCAGGTTAAATTCTCAATTTAAAGGAGACATTGCGGCTCAAGCAGCAACAATTAACCGCATTCGGGCTGAAGTTGAAAATGCTCAAAAAGAGAGTAATCGCTATCGGCAATTATCAAAAGACGGTGCTGTTTCTGCTTCTGTTTTTGATAGTAAAAATTTAGTTCTCAAAACTACACAACAGCAGTTAAAAGAAGCTGAAGCTACTCTTAAACGGACACAAGATACTTTCCAAGATCAAATCAAAGAAGGAAAATCCAAACTTAATAGTATTAAAGAAGTTAGAACCGTAGATGTAGAGTTAGCAAAAAGTGAAATCAAAAGCGCGGAAACGGCAGTGCAACAAGCCAAAGCTGACCATGATTTAACTTACATTGCTGCTACTATAAATGGTACAGTTTTGCGAATTCATGCCAGAAATGGCGAAGTAATTGGTACTTCCGGTCTTGCAGAAATTGGCAATACATCAAAAATGCAAGTTCTAGCAGAAGTGTATCAAACTGATATTCAAAATGTTCGAATTGGACAAAAAGCTATCATTACCAGCACCACATTTCCCGGCAAATTACAAGGAACTGTCCGAGAAGTTGGTTGGCAAGTTGATAAACAAGGCATCTTTAGTATTAATCCCAATTCTGATGCAGACCGCAGAGTAATTGAAGTCAAAATATCTATTGATAATCCCACCGATAGTCAAAAGATATCGAGATTAACTAACTTGCAAGTTGATGTTGCAATCCAGATTTAGTGATTGGTTATTAGTGATTAGTTATTGGTTATTGGTTATTGGTTATTTTCTACAACTGACAACTGAAAACTGACAACTAACAACTGACAACTGACAATTAACAATTAACAATTAATATGAATTTCAAAATTCCTTTGGGGTGGCTACAGCTTGTCCAGCAGAAACTTCGTTTTGTGATAGCTGTAGCCGGAATTGGCTTTATTGTGCTGTTAATGTTTATCCAACTTGGTTTTCAAGATGCACTATATTCTAGCGCTACAGCACTACATCAACGATTGCATGGTGATTTGTTTTTAGTTAGTTCTCAATACAAATCTTTGACAGCAATTCAAAGTTTTTCTCGCACTCGGTTATACCAAACTTTAGGGTTTGATGGTGTTGATTCAGTTAGTTCAATTTATTTGCAATTTGCAAAATTAAAAAATCCCGTTAGTGGTGAAAAATATTCAATTTATGTCATTGGTTTTGACCCTGGAAAATCCGTGCTAGATATTCCAGAAGTTCAACAAAATTTGGATAAACTCAAAATCTCTGATGTCATGCTATTTGATAGAGATGCCCGTCCAGAATTCGGACCAATAGCAGAATTATTTAATCAAGGAAATACTGAACAGCCAATTGAAATATTTCCCTTTGATGCTGTCAAAGGTTATCGAGTCAGAGTTGGTGGTTTATTTAGTTTAGGACCTTCCTTTGGTGTAGATGGTAATTTAATTGTGAGCGATTCGACTTTTTTAAGAATAAATCCCAATAGCCGTCCAGTTGAAAAAATAGATATGGGGGTAATTAAACTCAAAGACGGTGCTGATATAAAACAGGTTTTAGCCAATTTAAAAGCCAATCTACCAAATGATGTAAAAATATTCACTCGTCAAGAATTTATTGATTTTGAAAAACAATATTGGTCAGTCAGAACCCCCATTGGTTTTATTCTGAACTTGATGCTAATTATGGCTTCTGTGGTCGGAGTGGTAATTGTTTACCAAATTTTGTATAGCAATATCGCCACTCAATTTATTGCCTACGCAACTTTAAAAGCTATTGGTTATGCTAATGGATATTTATTAAATGTGGTTTTTCAACAAGCATTAATCTTAGCATTATTAGGTTATATTCCTGGCTTTATTGTTTCCATTGGTTTGTATGATTTTGCGATGAAAGCAACTAAATTACCGATCATGATGACAAGTAATAATGCCTTACTTGTTCTGGTATCTACAGTCTTAATTTGCATCACCTCTGGAGCGTTAGCTATTAATAAACTCCGTTCTGCTGATCCGGCTGATAGTTTCTAGAGATTTGTTGCATTAAAATTTATCAAATTCTGCCAAATATTCTCTAGACTAAAACCAACTAAAGATAGAAGTTTAATGTTATTAACAACAGTAGAATTCTCTGGCAAGTACAACAGTTCATAGTTGCATTTAATCGCAATTCTTAAACTTAGATTGTATAACTTTCTCAACTGTATGGCTAACGCCACACGATCACAAAACACCTATCTATATCCCCATGAACTTCCAAAACAAAACTCTGCTGATTACTGGAATTGACGAATTTATTGGTTTACGTGCAGCCGAATTAGCGATCGCTCAAGGGATGAAAGTCCGAGGTATACAAAGTTCCCAAGTCAAGGATCAAACAGCGCAAAATTTAGGTGTGGAAATTCTAGTTGGTAATATCACTGATCCTGGAATTTGCTCGAAAGCTTGTCAGGGAGTAGATATAGTTTTACACAATGCTCAAATTGCTGAAGAAGCCGGGGACATTAAGCATTTTCGGGAAATAAATGTTAGCGGTACTATTAATATCGCTAAGGCTGCTAAACAAGCTGGTGTAAAAACATTTGTCCATCTTTCTACTGCTTTAGTATATGGGTTTGACTACCCTGAGAAAGTCACAGAATCAGGTACGCTTTCTGGTGAAAACAATGCTTATTGTCAAACAAAAATTGAAGCGGAAATCGAAGTTTTAAAACTTAATAATGCTCCAGAATTTGGAGTAATTGTTATTCGGGCTGGAGATGTTTATGGGCCAGGAAGTCTTCCTTGGATTGTGCGGCCAATTCAGATGATGCGACAAAAATTATTTGCCTATGCTAATGAAGGCAAGGGTGTGATGAATCATCTATATGTAGATAACCTAATTGATGCCATCTTTTTAGCCATAGAAAAATCCGCTTATGGAGAGGTTTTCAACATTACCGACGGTAAAGAAACTTCCTGGAAAGAGTATTTTATTCATCTCGCTTCATTGGAAAATTTACCAGCACCAATGTCTTTACCTAAAGAGGAAATGAAATTATTTTTGAAAGTGCGTCTTCAGGGGCAAAAACTATTTCGTAAAAAAGCTGATATTCTCCCAGAATCAGTTGATTTTATGAGTCGTCCTTATGCCTATTCTATTGCAAAGGCGCAAAATATTTTGAATTATCAAGCAAAAATTGATTTAGCAGAAGGAATGCGCCGCACCAATGAATGGTTGCAAAAAACTGACATTCAAAAACTGATGAAATAGATCAAATTCCCCACAAGTAAATTTTCACAAAAAGGAAGTATTAACTAATGTTAAAAGTTGTGAATCTGTTGATTGCTACGTTACTAACTATCAGTTTTGCAGAAGCAGCCCAGGCTGAATCAACAACATCTTTAACTGTTGTTGTTAATGGCATTCGTAACAAAACTGGGGAAATTTGTATGAGAGTTTATAACTCTGAAAAAGGATTTCCCGATAATGCTAAAAGTGAAGTTAAAAGCGGTTGTACTCAAATTACAGGCAATTCCGTAAAGCAGGTATTTTCTGGATTAAAACCTGGTACTTATGCTGTAGCTGTAGTTGATGATCAAAATGGTGATCGCAAACTCAATAAAGACTTTTTTGGCATTCCTAAAGAAGGTTTTGGAATTTCTAAAAATCCTACTGTTTCTATCAGCACTGGCTCACCAAAGTTCAATAATTCCAGTTTCAAGGTTGACAAGAATACTACCATTAACATCTTTCTCAAATATTCTCTTGATCCCTAATTGAGAATTTGAATATTGGGTGGGGAAACCCCGCCCCTACTAACTTCTTTCTCCTTTCTCCTTTCTCCTTTCTCCTTTCTCCTTTCTCCTGACTCCTGACTCCTGACTCCTGACTCCTTGATTCCTGACTCCTTTCTAAGACTATAGAAATAATGCCAGATTTTATGATATTTCTATCTAAGTCTTTGTTCGGTTGGCTGGTAATTCAAACTTGTTTAACGTTAGTATTTTTATGGTATTTACGTTCACACAAACCCAAGTCATTACCAGATGAACAGTTACCAAAAACGGCAGTAATTCTCTGTTTACGGGGTGCTGATCCTTTTTTACCTAATTGTTTGCGATCGCTCTTACAACAAAATTACCCAGAATATGATTTAAAGTTGATCATTGATAGTAAAGAAGATCCAGCTTTTAAAATTGCCACCGAAATCATCAATCAACTGGGTGCAACTAACATCGAAATTAGCACATTAAGAGCAGTTCGTCATAATTGTAGTCTTAAATGTAGTTCCTTAGTTCAAGCTGTTTCTGATTTGGATAATGCCTATCCAATTATAGCTTTTATAGATGCTGATACCGTAGCTCATCCTAATTGGTTACGAGAATTAGTTACCCCCCTCATTGATGATCAAGTTGGACTCACAACTGGAAATCGTTGGTATGTTCCCACAGGTAATTATTGGGGTTCATTAGTTCGCTACTCCGGTAACGTTTCCACCGTAGTGCAAATGTTTCTCTTTCAAATTCCCTGGGGTGGAACATTAGCTATCAAAACAGAAGTATTAAACCGCATCAAACTTTTGGATAAGTGGGGGGAAGTATTAACAGATGATATGCTTCTCCATAAACTTATCAAGCAAGAAAAGTTGCAAATCAAATTTATTCCTTCTTTATTGATGCTAAATCGAGAAGAAAGTAGTCTACGTAACTTACTAGAATCATTAAAAAGGTTAATAATTGGTTCTAAACTTTATCATCCCCGGTGGTTAGCCATAATCAGTGAAGCATATTCTAGTATCATCGTCCCCAATGTAGTCATCATCGTGATTTTCCAGCTATTGCTGGAGGCTCAATGGGAGGCTGCGGCTTTACTATTTTCCGTCTATATCTCCTACACCATTGGCTTAGTTTTACTAATGCTATTGATGGAATTTGGCGTACATCAAGTGCTGCACAATCAAGGTGAAAAAATACCAAAATTGTCACCTTTAATCATCCTGAAAATGTTGATAGTTATTCCCCTAACACAATGGGTTTACGGGTTAACAATATTATCTTCTTTGTGGGTATCAACAATTACTTGGCGTGGACTAACTTATCGCATTAAAGGGCGTGAAAATATTCGGTTAATTGAATACCGTCCTTACCAATGGCTAGATCAACCAATTGATCCCAAAACATCTCTTTAAGTAATATTCCTCAGTCAACCAAATGTAGGTTGGGTTAAGGAACGAAACCCAACATATCTATTTAAGAGAATGGGAGAATTTTAGATTTTCTATTTCACTTCAACATCTAAAATCCCCAATTCAACAATTATTATAAACCAGCGCATCAGTAATCTATTTTTGCAGAAAATATTCCCTCAAAATCATGAAAAATAAACCTCTTCGCATTGCCTTATTTACAGGATTATATGCTCCATTTTTAACAGGAGTTTCTGTCGCTGTTCATCAACGAGTTCACTGGCTATTAAAACAAGGACATGAAGTTTTTTTAATCCACCCAGAAATCAATAATAAATATCCTAAACAAGTGGGAAATCGTCCCATGTCGGGAATAGAAGAACTAGAAACTTTTATTAATTTTTCTTCCTATTCATTTCCGACAGAACCACTTATATTTTATAAATCTTTACCCCAACCATTAAACCATCGTCATTGGAGTGATACAAAACTACTTAATCACTTTCAACCCGATATTATTGTTGTCGAAGAAGCCCCACAAATGAGAGGTTTATATTCTGGCTTCTTACAAGGTTATGGGCGTTCTGTGGGAGTACAATATGCCAAAAAAACAAAGACACCCATTATTTCAATTTTCCATACAGATATCATTGCCTATATCCAATATTATTTTGGGAATACATTCTTTAACTTAGTTCGTCCCCTGCTCCCACTTTTAGTTAAACAATTTAGCGAAACTTACGATTTAAGTTTATTCTCTTCCCGCGAACAATTAACTAAATACCAAAAACTCAAAGCGCAACGCAGCGAATATTTACCCTATCAAGGAATTGATTGCGAAAAATTTCATCCTCGCAATATTTGTTATGATCCAATTCCTAATGATAAACGCCCAACTATTTTATTTGTGGGACGCATTACCCCAGAAAAAAATGTCAATCAACTTTTAGACATTTATCCCCTCATTGCTGCCAAAATTCCCGATGTCCATTTAGTAATTGTGGGTAGCGGTCCATTAGATGCAGAAATTCGCCGTCGGGCTGAAAAATTCCCCAATGGTATCACAATTTGGGGTGAATCTCATGGTAAAGAACTTTTAGGTTGGTTTGCAAAAGCAGATATATTTGTCAACCCTTCTGTCACCGAAAATTTCTGTACCACAACCAACGAAGCCTTAGCTTCTGGAACTCCCGTAGTGGCTGTTGTTGCCCCTTCAACCGCTGAACAGGTAATTTCTGGAGTGAATGGTTTTCTAGCTGCACCTAATAGCCCTCAAGACTTTGCTCAAAAGGTAATTACCATTCTGGAAAATCCTGATCTTAAAAATCAATTAACTGCACAAGCACGTCCTTCAATTCTGGAATTTGATTGGTCAGCTTGTACACAAAAGTTTGAAAACAAGCTCTACGAATTAGTTAACATCGGGGAAAAGAGAGATGTTATTTAATTATTAGTAAATTGGTCAAGCAGATTCTAAAAACTCCCAAAGTAGCTACTGATATCAAAATACCTCTGATCATGAGTGACAACTTCAGGAAATGGGTAAATTATCAAGCTATCTTTGACTAAAATAGGAGAAATTCAAAAAGCTTACAGCTTTAAAAGCTCTATTCCCCTATTTACTGGGAGTATCCACTGTTGAAAAAGGCGATCTACAAAAAGTGGATGCTCCCTACCTAATCCAAGAATAATCTTAATATTTACCAAAAAGCTTGGGCTGTAGAACCTTGTAAAATATCAGGATTATTTGAACTTTTTTGTCGTATTTGATGGGAACTAATTAAAGCGATCACCAGAGAATTCACATTTTTAACAATACTGGATAAAGTAATTTTCCTATTATCTATTAATGCCTCTAAAAAATCTAGCGATTTTGTCACCTCAGCAATTACCGCAAGTTTTTCTTGATCTTTATCTACTAAAACCAGATTGTAACTATGACTAGCAAAAACATAAGCTAATTGGTAGCCAATTCCATGTGCTGATCCTGTAATCAGCGCAGTTTTTTGTCGATATTTATGATGGTTTTCCATTTAATACAATGGTTAATTTAGATTTAATAAAGCAAAAATGTTCTTAGATGAACAGTATTGAAAATGACCTTTATCCCATTGCAATTAACAATATTACTCTCAAATAAAAAAATCTGTATTTCTGGATTCACTCTTTTTTCCTAACTTTGATAGCTACCGAAATTTTAGTTTCTATAAATGTGGTAGTGTCTATTGTCGCTCCTTCAACCCTTAAACAAGTATTTTCAGAAGTGCGGAATTCTTCTGATAACGTCAGGTTAGTCATACCCCTTTTGTAATATCTACCTTTTGATAGATGTTATTTAATTATTAGTAATAGAAATTTAAATTAGGTAATCGTTAATACCACATGAAGCATGAAATAAATTATTTAAAAAAACGCCAACTTGGCTACTGTGATAAAAAGACCCCTGCTAGAGTATTTAAGTAGTTGACCTGTGGGCTTTTAGGTTCTTAGTTTGAGATGCTGACAAAGCCAGCTTGTGATCAGTCTAAAGATTGCCTACTCCAACTGATCACAAGATTGCTATTGTTCTCAATCGTTCCTAAAACTCTTTATACCTCAGAAGTTTTACTTCTGGGGTTTTTGTTTTTATAGGAACACTTGGTAAGCGAAAAACTCAGTGGCTAATTTTCAACCCAAACATACTAATTATAAACTAGAATTTAAACCCACACGGAAAGTAAAACCAGGGCTATAAATCCGATTAACTCGTTCATATTGTTCACCCAGAATATTTTCTAGGTAAAAAGTTAGTCCCAAATTTTTACTGACAGGAATCCGGCCACTAAAATCTAAATTAAAGAAAGACGGTGCAAAATCTGTACTTCTTTCTCCCGGTAGATTTCTACTAAAAATAGAACGACGAGAACCACCATTATAAGTAGCATATAAATTGCCTTGCCACCCATTCTTTTGATAACCAATTCCAGTTTGCAGCAAAGAGTAGGGAATTAACCCTAACTGTAATCCTGTTTCAGTGCCAGTTTTGATTTGAGCATCTGTATAAGTGTAGTTGAGAAAAGTTGACCACTCACGGGCAATTTTTAATTGCAATGCAGCTTCTAAACCATTAGTATCAACTAAACCAATATTTTGCCATTTACCATTAATTACGCCCAAACGATTATCTAAACTATTCCCAAAATAAGTAAATTTTCCTAACAATTTTTCCGACAATCTCATATCTATTCCCGCAGTCCAAGTAGAACCAATTTCTGGTTTTAAATCTGGGTTAGGATTCCAATTATGAACCGTATCAAAAACATATAATTGATCCAACCCAGGATTGCGTTGCGCCCCTGCCCAACTTCCACGCAATGCAATAGCTGGATTAACAGCATAACTTAAACCAAAACTAGGATGAAAATAATTCCCAAATTGGCTATCAAAGTTTTGTCTTACTCCTAAATCAGTTTGGAAAGTATCGCTAATTTTCCAAGTATTCACAGCAAATAAAGCCGTATTTAAAACACTTCTATCTTCTTTTTCGTTTTTAGAAATTAGGTCAGGATTTGTACTAATAACATCACCAATTAAATCAGTATTTTTTAAATCCAACCCCCATCGTAATTGATTATTTGGAGTAATTTTCCATTCATGATCTATCCGAGTTTTGAATTGTTGAGTATCTAAAATTCCGGTTCTGTAAAATGTTGCCCCAGTTGGTCCATAAGTGCTAAAATAGTCTCGGTTATAACCCAATGTAGTTGTTAAATTAGAATTTTCTTCCTTACCAAGTCGAGTTTTCCAAGATAAGCCAAGATTTAAACCATCATGATCTAATCGGTCTTTTTGTAAAGGGAAACCGAAATAAATTAACCCCCGACGACTACTGAGTGTAGTTACATCTAAATTCAAAGAGTTTTTAGGATCTAAATCTATTCCGACACTACCAAAATAAGTGCTTGTAGCTGTATCAGCATTAAATAAATATCCCTGGGTATCACGATTTGCTGCACCAACAGGAACAAGATAACGGTTATCTATAAAAAATCTTTCAAAGCTAAAGTTGTATTTAACTTTATTTGTTGAACCCCCATAAGTTACCTGTTGATTATTTAAATTTAATGAGCCAAATTCTGCACTACCAGTTAATTTAGGTTTACCATAACCTTCTTTAGTAATGATATTGACAACTCCGCCAAAGGCTGAAGAACCATATAAGGAAGCAGCGGTACCGCTATATAATTCAACTCTTTCAATAGCCTCTACAGGAATACTATTTAAATCAGTTCCTCCATGATATGTACTGATATTCGTATTAATTGGTCTGCCATTAATCAGAAATACAGACTGATTAATTGAAGCTCCTCGATAGTATGTACCTGTGTGAATATCTGCACCATGTCCAACATCATTGATAGCAAAACCGGGCATTTTTTTTAAAACATCAGCAACGCTAGTTGCACCCTGTTTTTGAATTTCTGCTTTTTCAATTACATAAGTAGGAGTAGATTCGGGAAGAATATCTTTTTCGCCAATGGTTTCTATAGATATATCCGGATCATTTGTAGGATTTAAATCTGGTTCTGGTGTAGGTTCTTGTTTAACTTCATTTACTGCTGGTTGTTGAGTTAATAATTCAGCATTTGTGGTGGGTAATTCGATTTCATTTAAACTAGGAATATCTGAATTTACTGCATTTTTATTATTTTGATTATCAGCAGCCACGACAGGAACAACTACCAGTAAACTTAGTAAAGAAACTGGCAGAAAAAAACAACTCTTATTCATATTTCTGAACTCACACCCGGTAACAACAATTACTGATTATGATTTTCTCGTATTAATAGCAACAATGTCAAAAGACAAGCTGTCATATTTGTTTGCAGACAAAAAACAAAGCATGAAGCTGATTATTTTCTGCCTCATGCTTTATTTATTTAAACTCCCCAGGCCGGATTCGAACCAGCGACCAATCGATTAACAGTCGATCGCTCTACCACTGAGCTACTGAGGAACGCTCTTAACTTTAGCTATAATAAACCGAAATCCAAATTAATGCAAGTGGTTTTGGCAAAATTTTTTAAATTTTTTTTGGTTGCTGCTGAAACCTCTCACTTTTAATACCCCAAACCCTTTCCAGCAGCGACATTCAGAGATTTATCAATTATAAAATCTATAATCCCATGCGTAATTCCGTTAGTCTTTGTCTGGCTTTAGCATCAATTCCATTCATCAGAAATCTACTTTTAGGTTGTTTCTGTGACTGATACCTATGGCGCATCCGACAAACAGTAGTTTCCACTTCACCGCATAGCTGATGCGCTGACAACCATTCCGCACCATACCCTTGAACTGTTAACTGCTGCGCCCGATCTGATGTAGCGACAATCATGCGAGAAAGTAAAGATTGGGCTATTTGGTGACGGAGAGACGCACAGGTTTTTTCGATATATGTGTCTGCGGTCTGGCCAAAATCCGTATAATGTACTGTTAAAAAATCTGTAATAGTTTCTCTGTTGCTAGGAGTGTTTTGATATTGAGCATCAAACACCACCTGAGTGTCATAACCTTGGAAAGCACTATAATTAGTCATTGCTTCCACCAACTCACCCCGTGCAGCCTCGAGTCCGGCATAATCACGGGTTTTTATCAAGCAAGGCCAAGCGCCTATAATATTGTAACCGTCTACTAAGAGAACGGCCGGGACTATGGAACGAGACATGGTTTTTAATCACAATTATCTAGAGTTAACAAAAATCATTCATAAGACTCATATTAAATGAAGCATTGCTTGTAACCCCATGTTACAAAAAATAAAAAATGCTTCTTTCAATCAAAAATAGACCCTAAGATAGAAGCCATAATTCCGGAAATACCCCTAAAAATCAGGCTTCCTGAAGTTGTTTTCTCTAAAAAAATATTTTTTCCCAATCTGCAAAATTTTATATTTCGCTATAGTAAAAAACCAGATACCTATACAGCATCCTGTATTCTGGCATCTGGTCAAAAATTTCTCAAAATTAGGGCTTTTACTTCTTCTTCTTTTTTCTTCTTCCTTCTTTTTTCTTCTTTCTTCTTTCTTCTTCTTTCTTCTTCTTTTTTCTGACTCCTGACTCCTGACTCCTGACTC
>NZ_VIKY01000044.1:0-305 GCF_009711925.1 Dolichospermum sp. UHCC 0352
CAGGTTTAAGTGGATAAAACCATAAGCAATGTCATAACTATGATTTGTGTGATTATTTTGATTTGGATGATTAGTTAATCATAAGAATCACAAAAATCATAAAAATCATAGTTTAGACATATTTAAATCTCAATGGGGTAATCACAGCTACAGTCAGGTGCGATACAGGTTTAAGTGGATAAAACCATAAGCAATGTCATAACTATGATTTGCGTGATTGTTTTGATTGGGATGATTGATTTGATTATTTTGATTTGGATGATTAGTTAATCATAAAAATCACAAAAATCATAAAAATCATAGTT
>NZ_VIKY01000045.1:0-12563 GCF_009711925.1 Dolichospermum sp. UHCC 0352
CAAAGATTTCCACTTTAAAACTGCAAACGATTTACTCAAAAAGTATGATGTAGTAGCTGTTGAAAAGTTCAATATAAAAGGACTCGCTAAAACAAGATTGGCAAAAAGTATTAACGATGCTGGTTGGGGACAATTTATTTCAATACTAACAGTCAAAGCCGAAAATGCTGGACTCCAAGTAATCGCTGTAAATCCCAATGGTACAAGTCAAGAATGTTCTAGTTGTGGTCAAAAAGTTAAAAAGCCGCTATCCCAAAGAATACACAATTGCCCTAACTGTAAGGTCAGTTTGTGCCGGGATCTAAATGCGGCTGTAAATATCAAGAACCGTGGGGCGCACGGTCTTAAAGCTCGGTCAATGTCTTCATAGAAGAGTCGCCGAGAAGCCCACACTCACCTGTTCGCGCAAGCGTGCCGCAAGGCATAAGGGAGTGTGTGGAGTACGTCACTCCAAAACCTGCTACTCGGATTGAGGTTGGTGAACAAACGTCTTTTGATTTTGAAGACTCGCAAGCGGCTAAAAGCATTCTTTTTGCTATGTATAAACAATACATCAATTTTTCTTAATTAATTGTTGTATCTAGTGATAAAGTCAATGTTAACATATTAACTTTTCTTGAAATGACAGGTAGATAGGATAAATAGTCTGCTCACTAATTATACAGGTGAAATCAGTGAATAAAACAGCAAGCCAATTAGTCTTAACTTTCGGAATACTAGCATTGACAAGCAGTTTTACAAATACGCTTGGTCTTGCCCAAAATATTCAAAAACCAAATGAAGCGACAAAAGTTACTAACTCTGCCACTGACGCACTTATCAAAGTAGATGGTTCTAGTACCGTATATCCCATTACCCAGTCCATAGCTAAAGCATACCAAGCCAACCTAAAAAATAATAGTCAAATACAAGTAAATATTTCCGGTACTAGCGGTGGGTTTGAAAAATTTTGTACTCGTAAAATAGATATCAGTAATGCTTCTCGACCAATTAACCAGTCAGAAATGGCAGCTTGCAAGAAAAATGGCGTAAGTTACATGGAATTACCCATAGCTTTTGATGCCGTAACCATTGCTATTAACCCCCAAAACACTTGGGCAAAAGACATTACAGTAGCCGAATTGAAAAAAATCTGGGAACCTGCGGCTGAAGGAAAAATTACAAAATGGAATCAAGTCCGAGATTCTTGGCCAGACCGCCCAATTAAATTATATGGTCCTGGTGGTAAGTCTGGAACTTATGATTATTTTACCGAAGCAATTGTCGGTAAAGCCAAAGCCAGTCGCAAAGATTACACAGCCAGTGAAAATGATGAAGTTTTAGTTACTGGTGTTAATAAAGATCCTAATGCTTTGGGTTACTTTGGTTATGCCTACTACCAAGAAAACAAAGATAAGTTAAAAGTTTTAGCAGTTAATAGTGGTAAAGGTGCCGTTTTACCATCACCAGAAACAGTAGAAAAAGCCAAATATCAACCACTTTCTCGACCTCTATTCATATATGTCAATCTTCGGTCTAGTAAAAACAAAACTTTGGTGTATAACCTTGCGGATTTCTACATTAAAAATGCGGCAAAAATAGTCAGTTCTGTTGGCTATGTTCCCTTATCAGAGGAAGCTTACAAACTTAATTCTATCCACTTGTATAAAGGCAAAGCCGGAACAGTATTTGGTGGTAAATCGGAGT
The DNA here is from genome assembly GCF_009711925.1 of Dolichospermum sp. UHCC 0352. Lineage (NCBI taxonomy): Bacteria > Bacillati > Cyanobacteriota > Cyanophyceae > Nostocales > Aphanizomenonaceae > Dolichospermum > Dolichospermum sp. UHCC 0352. The sequence goes on from NZ_VIKY01000045.1 coordinate 1,687, forward strand.
TTAACCTAAGTCTTGGGCAATTGTTACGCAAACAAAAGCAATTTTAGTAATTAATAAAAATCATGACAATTAGAGTAGGAATCAATGGATTTGGGCGCATGGGCAGGTTATCCGTTCGTGCTGCTTGGGATTACCCAGAAATAGAATTTGTCCACATTAATGAAACCAAAGGTGGAACAGAAGCCGCAGCACATTTACTCAAATTTGATTCTGTACATGGGCGTTGGACACCAGAAGTAGAAGCGGTCGAAAACCAAGTTGTTATTGATGGTAAATCTCTCAGTTTTACTGAATATTCTCAACCGGGTGAAGTTCCTTGGGAAGATTTTGGGGTTGATATAGTTTTGGAATGTTCTGGTAAGTTTAGAACCCCCGCTACCCTTGACCCCTATTTTAAAAGAGGCGTGCAGAAGGTAATTGTTGCCGCACCTGTTAAACAAGAGGCTTTAAACATTGTCATGGGGGTAAATGATCACCTCTATGAACCTGATAAACATCATTTATTAACAGCAGCTTCTTGTACTACTAATTGTTTAGCCCCAGTCGTAAAAGTAATTCATGAAGGTTTAGGAATTAAACATGGAGTAATTACCACAATTCACGACAATACTAATACTCAAACTATTGTAGATGCACCTCATAAAGATTTGCGTCGGGCTAGGGCTACAAGTATGTCATTAATTCCTACTAGCACAGGTTCAGCTACAGCTATTGGTTTAATTTATCCAGAATTAAATGGTAAATTAAATGGTTTAGCAGTGCGTGTACCTTTGTTAAATGCTTCTCTCACAGATTGTGTATTTGAAGTTGAACGTTCGACCACAATAGCCGAAGTTAATGATTTATTGAAAACTGCATCTGCACAAGAACCATTAATAGGAATTTTGGGTTATGAAGAACGTCCTTTAGTTTCTATTGATTATAAAGATGATCCTCATTCTGCAATTATTGATGCCCTTTCGACAATGGTTATCAACGAAACTCAGGTGAAAATATTGGCTTGGTATGACAATGAATGGGGTTATGTTAACCGCATGACTGAATTAGCACGAAAGGTGGCGTTAAGTTTGCAGAAATAATGGTTTTCTAGGGGTGGGTTTTCAGTCCTACCCCATAAGGATTTTTGCACGCAGAGGCGCAGAGACGGAGAGAGAATTTTAGTTTGTATTTACGATTTTGAACTTTTAATCATGGCTTCTACTACTGCTTCTAATTCTAATTTCAAGAATTATATTCTGGTGACACTGGCATACTGGGGCTTCACTTTGACTGATGGGGCTTTGCGAATGTTGGTTTTGCTCTATTTTAATAAAATTGGTTATACACCTATTCAAATTGCCTCTCTGTTCCTGTTTTACGAGGTATTTGGAATTGTTACAAACTTTCTCGGCGGTTGGATTGGTTCCCAGTTTGGGTTAAAAGTAACTCTTTATACTGGGATTGGATTACAGGTGTTTTCTTTAATTATGCTGTCTTTTCTGAATCCAGGGTGGGCGCAGTGGCTTTCAGTCCTTTATGTGATGGTTGCACAGGCATTTTCGGGAATTGCTAAGGACTTAACGAAGATGAGTTCTAAAAGCGCCATTCGCTTGGTTGTGCCTCAAGATGCCCAATCTTCTTTGTTTAAGTGGGTGGCTGTACTCACAGGTTCTAAGAATGCTTTGAAGGGTGTTGGTTTCTTTCTTGGTAGCGCCCTTCTCAGTTCTGTGGGTTTTATTCATTCCCTATGGATTATGGCTGGGGGACTGGCTTTAATTATGTTTTCTGGGTTAATGCTGCCCAAAGCCATGGGTAAAATCAAGAAAAAGGTCAAATTTAGCCAACTTTTCTCTAAAAGCGCAGAAATAAATATTCTCTCGGCGGCGCGATTCTTTTTATTTGGATCTAGAGATGTATGGTTTGTTGTGGCTTTACCAGTGTTTTTACGTGGGACTTTGGGCTGGTCTTTTTATCAAGTGGGGGGATTTTTAGCTTGTTGGGTGATTGGTTATGGGATTATTCAATTTTTAGCACCAACACTCATGCAGCGATTTGGTTCTGGTCGTCCACCTCAATCTCAAACTATTCGATTCTGGACATTTACATTAACGGCTGTTCCCGGTGCGATCGCTCTAGCACTACAATTAGGTTTACCCGCTAATATCGTAATTATTGCTGGACTTCTCGTTTTTGGTGTCGTATTTGCTTTCAATTCCGCTGTCCATTCCTATTTGGTTTTAGCATTTACTGATGATGATAAAGTCGCTTTAAATGTGGGTTTTTACTATATGGCAAACTCCGGTGGTCGTCTTGTGGGTACAGTTTTATCCGGTTTGGTTTATCAAATATTTGGCTTAGTTGGTTGTCTGTGGACATCAATGTTTTTCGTATTCGCAGCAGGTTTAGTTTCTCTGAAGTTACCTAATCCTCAACCTAGTAAAGCTATAGCTTGGAAAGCTGGAGACGGAGAATAATATTTCCCAGTCTAAAGATATGCTATGCAAACAGGTATATCCTACTGTAGTGAGATGACCCCAAAATTTATTTGAGTTTAAATATGGTAGTGGGCAATTGGTGACAGTTTTTGCCTCTTGCCTAAATACTAATTTGTAATAAATACAGATTTTATAATGACAACAAGATCCCCGACTTCTTAGAGAAGTCGGGGATCTGAAACTAAATTTATAGAGGTTAATTAAGTGGAATATGTAACTAAACAACCAACTATAAAACGCCTTTCTTTTCTGGATCGCTTTTTGACATTGTGGATATTTCTGGCAATGGCAACTGGAGTGGGTTTAGGCTATTTTTTCCCCACAATAGAAGTTTTTATCAATCATTTCCAAATAGGAACAACCAACATTCCCATTGCTATTGGTTTAATTTTGATGATGTACCCACCCTTAGCAAAGGTAAAATATGAAGAATTAGGAGATGTATTTCGTAATAAAAAAATTCTCGGACTATCATTATCGCTAACTTGGATAATTGCCCCAATTGTAATGTTTACACTTGCTATTCTTTTTTTACGCGATAAACCTGAATATATGACTGGGTTAATCATGGTGGGAATAGCCCCTTGTATTGCTATGGTAATTGTCTGGAGTGAATTAGCTAAGGGAGATACTGAATATACAGCCGGACTGGTTGCTTTTAATAGTATTTTTCAAATTCTCTTTTACAGCGTTTATGCTTGGTTTTTTCTGGCGATTTTACCGCCTTTATTTGGCTTACAAGGAACTATTGTCAATATCAGTATTGGGGAAATTGCCAACAGCGTTTTTATCTATTTAGGTATTCCTTTTCTGGCTGGATTTATGACTCGCTTTATTTTAGTAAAAGCTAAAGGTAAGCAGTGGTATCATCAGCAGTTCATTCCCAAAATCAGTCCGATTACTTTAATTGCTCTTTTATTTACAATCATGGTAATGTTTAGTTTAAAGGGCAATTTGATTGTGCAGATTCCTCTCGATGTTGTCCGCATTGCCATTCCCCTAATTATCTATTTCCTATTCATGTTTTTGAGTAGTTTTTACCTAGCATGGAAAATTAAAGCTGACTATGCCAAAGCTGCTAGTGTGGCATTTACCGCTGCTGGTAATAATTTTGAATTAGCAATAGCTGTAGCTATTTCTGTATTTGGGATTAAATCTGGTGTGGCTTTTGCTGCTGTGATTGGACCATTGGTAGAAGTGCCAGTCTTAATTAGTTTAGTCAGTGTATCTTTCTGGATCAAGAAACATTTTTTTCGCGCATCTCCACCAATAGGATTATAATTAAATACGTTTGATCTACTATTGATTTATTTAAATTTAATGAAAGTTGCTGATTTAATTACCTGGTTTGAAGAATGGGCAAATCCCGCTTGGTGCGAAAGTTGGGATAATTGCGGTTGGCAGGTTGAACCCGGTGTTTTGTCTACAGAAGCGCGGGTTTTAGTGTGTTTAACTCCGACTTTAGCCGTAATGCAGGAAGCGATCGCTCTCCATGCTAACCTAATATTTGCCCATCATCCCCTCATTTTTCACCCTCCCAAATCTTTCCGCACCGGGGAAGCCTTAACAGAAATGGTGCGGTTAGCTTTTACCCATAATATTGGAATTTATACCGCCCATACTAATTTTGACCAAGTGGCAGATGGAACTGCTGACGTTTTAGCGCAACTTCTGGAACTTCAAGAAGTATCACCTATTGTTCCTACCCAAGCAGGTTTAGGTTATGGGCGTGTAGGAATGCTAAAACCCACTTTGACATTACAAGAGGTAATTAATAATATTCAAACTCAATTAAATCCGCCCCATTTAATTTTCTCCCCAATGGCTGATTTACAACAGCAAATTTCACGGGTAGCTGTTTTAGGTGGTTCTGGTGCAGGTTATATTTCAGCCGTAGTTAAAACTAATGCCCAAGTTTACTTAACGTCTGACTGTAAATTTCATCAATTTCAAGAAAGCCGTGATCGTGGTATTATATTAATTGATGCTGGACATTATGCCACAGAACGCCCAGCGTGCGATCGCTTAGTCCAGAAATTTCAAGCCCTTAACTTAGATTGGGTCAAATTGAGCCAGCAAGATGAAGATTTCCGCCAGTTTTTACCCTAGTTAGATCAACTTAAACTATCCAAACCAAGTAATACTTACATCTTGCTTCCGTAACGCCCTGGGGATTTTATTCAAAAATTTATACAAAAAAATTATTCACGGTTAAGAAATTAGAAACAATGTTATCATTATAATACAGATTTTAACCCTGGCGAAAATCTTTTGGAGATCAGCCACTGGTTTGTCTGTACTTGGCTAGATAGTCTAGTTAAAAGGTAAAAAGCTATGTTATGTTCAGACGATTTTATTGCTAAAGCAGTCCTGCCAGGGATAAGTAACTTTCCCTGTGGAAACGCCAAATCAAAGAAAAATGTCTGTAGATGTTAACAGTTGCTATAGCTGTTCAACTAATGCGGTAAACTAAAGCTTAAGACCCAAAATTTCATCTAACACTAATGACTAAAAATAAGTGGTAAAATTGAGTCACTGAACTTACCGGGTTCTCACCGCGAAATTCACCTCCTAGAGGCTGATATTATGGGGATGAAACCCGAATTTGACAGGTTTAACTACGTTGTATAAAAAGGCAGAAGCACTACATGCTACACCGCAAGATTTATCAACTGTGTTGCGACGGGCGGGAGGTATGTGTTTTTTTGCGGGATCAGCAACGCTGGATAGAGCGGGCCCGCATCATTGATATCGAAGGCGATTTAGTGACTTTACGCTATGAAACAGACGAAGAAGATGAAGTTTGTTCTTGGGAGGAAATGGTTCGTCTCGAAAGTATCGGATCTGTTACTCAAAAATTAGCTTCAGTGCAACGCGGTAACATAGATCCGCTGACAACTGAAGACTGTCCAGAAGCAGAGCGTATTCCTAACCCTTATACTGACCTAAATCCAGATTAAACGCTCCTAAATTAAATTCACGTCAAGCGTTCAAAAGCAGGACAGTATCCGTCCAGGGTAACTTTGAAATTATATAAGGGGGCAGCGGGGTTCCAACACCGTTGCCCTCTTTGGTGTCGGCAGCTACCACAGCAGGCAATATCACCAGAATTAGGGCGAAGGTTATTCGGGTTTAAGAGTTCTCGCGGAGATAACCCCCGTAATACCAAGTCTTCACCCTGCCAACGCGCTTCTATTAAACCCGTATCAGCAAATTGTCGCCACCGGGGATCTGCTGTCACCGTATCGGGAAGAGTGATGGTAATAACAGTTCCCAACTCCGTCACCTCCCCCTCATAATTAATTTCTGGGGCAGCAGGTTGTAAAAATGTTTCCCCAATCGGTAATTCTACTAGAGTCCCTGGGGCTGGTGAATGGACATGATAGCGATTTTGTAACTCTTCTAAACAAGTTAAGTCAGCCAGATAACTTGGAGAACCATGCACAAAAATCACGTGTTGCGGGCGTAAATTATGAATTAGCTGGGTTGTTCCTGGTCCATCACTATGTTGCGCTAACAGATAACTTTCAAATTTTGTCGGTGCTAAATATTCTGGATTAACTGGAATATCAATTTTTTCAGGTAAAAGAATTAACCAATTGCCTGTGTTTGGTTGACAATATTTACGTAAATCTGCGGAAGAATCTGTAAGAACAATACAAGGTGATGTCCCTAAAGTTGCTAGATTTTCTGGCTTTAATCTTCTTACACGGGGTTTTACTCGTTCATCCCAAAATAAAGGTTGGTGACGGGCGAAATTTTGAACTGCGGCGGGAAGATGTGGTAAAAGTTCTAAATAGGCATCACAACCAGCAGCTACAGCACCATCAACCCAAATGTCTACATCTCTACCTGTAAAGTGGTGATGGGAACGTAACAGCATGAGTAATTCTTGACCTAAACCTAAAGCCGGAGTTGGTAAAATTACTGAATAACTCTCATCTGTTCTACCGGCACTAATGGCGCGATGAATCCTTTCTGCTAGTTGATTTTCTTGATTGCGGCGATGGGTATGGCGAGATGTCCCATAACTACCTTCAATTAATAGCACGTCTAAATTTAAACCCCGGAGTTCATCTAGTCGCAACCCTTCGACTAAACGGGAGTTGGATAGGAAAAAATCACCTGTGTAAAGTAATTTATAATCACGGTTGGGGGTGTGGTAAGTGAGGAGAATCGCCACAGCACCGGGTAAATGACCTGCGGGAAATAATTCTACTATGAGATCTTCTCTGATTTCTATGGGCGATCGCAATGGTAATGCCTGACAAAATGAGATCTTTTTCTGATTTAGGTTTAAATTTATTTAAAGTATTTCCGACGTAAGTGTAATTATAAATTGATCAAAATATCTAGTTAATCCATTAACTAAAATATTATAATTTACAGCAGGAAATCCAATATGTTCATTAACAAATTTACTGGTAATTTGAAGAGTTAATTCTTTTGTTTGTTGTAAACCAATAATTAAAGCTTGACGGCATATAGAAAGAGAATTACATTCTTTAAGACACCTATTGATATACTCATTATCTAAAACTAACTTTTCCAGTAAAATTGCATATAAAATATAACGAAGAATAGTGTACATATCTAGTTTTAGGGCAGCAATTTTATTTTCAGAGTTTATCTGATTTTGAATTTCAATCAATTGAATAGGAATAGACTCTAAGAGATAGTTTAACGAACTATTAACTAAGATATCTTTTTTATTAGTAATATACAGAATAATTTCTAGGCGTTTTGTATTTTCTTGAAGACGAAGCAGATAAAATTCAATAGAATTGAAAAAATCATGATTTGCATGATTAGGAAAGAAACTTAACAAAAATGAACTAGGGTTGACTACAGAAAAAAATTCTTTATAAGAATCTGGTAATTTTTGAAGAGAAGATTGAGCATATTCAAATTTCCTAGTAATAATGTAGTCTAATTGAAGAGATTTTGCACAAGCTAACTGTATGGATATTTCAAAATCTTTAAGTTGATAGGAATTAGCTATTGCTAGAATTTTATCATCAACAATACAGACTTTTAGTATAGTTCTAATCTCGGCTATTGCTTGCCAAGCAATTTCAACTCCTCCGTTTTGTTTACCAACATTGAAGATTTTATTAAGGGTTATTGGTGTTACATAACCCTCTATTTTTTTAGATTCGATTAAATTACAAATTTCTACGGAAACTTGTACAAATGGATCTCTATCTAGCAAAATATCTAGAATAATATCATCGTCTAATAAAACTCTTCTAATCACTGGTGCTGCTCTAACTCCTAATTTCCATGTTTAGCAACTTCTGTATCTTTAGAATAAAGTTGTTGATTTTTTTGTTCCCCAGGTTTAAATAGTCCACGCATTCGTTTTACGTGTGGTAAATTTTTCGAGATTTCTTCTTTTACTTCTTCAACTTCAGGAAGTAAATGTGCAACTCCCAGTAGCTTACCTAGACGAGATGTTTTCAAAAAAGCCTGTCTTTGAGCATGAGTCATTATCTCTTTTGATCCTGCCATTATTTCATTACTATTCATATAACTTTGGGTTTCCCCATCTGGTTTCATGTCGTTGACAAAATTCTGCTGCTGCGGTTCGTGAAAATCTGAACACATATAAGTCTTCTCCACTAGGAGTGCTACCTAAAAAACCAAGATATTCCATCTGTACCTTATCCCTATAGTATGCCACAGCTTCATCCAAAGCTTCCAGCGAAACGAATGATTCTACTGATGTTACTGGACAAAACTCGAAAGCAACCTTTATTGCATACCAAATTAACCATTTACCAATAGGTTCAATTAACCTTGAAGTAACATCTCCACGATTGGTAGGGTGTGCTTCTATATTGTTTATTTCCATAAATATGGGAGGAGCGGGTTCAGGATAAAAATATGGATAAAGACTATATTTAACCAATCCCCAAACTTTACCCTTATAAACAAGCTTAACTATATTTTGGCAGTGAAAACTGGTATTATTCCATATATTCAACCAGTCACAAGTCCAGTCAGTGGGTAGATCATTAATACTTGCTGGAGAAATAAAAGCAATTTCTTCAGTGTTAGATTCAATTAAAACTTTTACCTGATAACTTCCGATAGTAGTCAATTTGTTTTTATTACCTGTTGAAAATTTGAGTATCATAAATTATACATTAAGATAGACAATTATTCAAACATGGTTTGTAAGATAACTTGTGGTTACTATATATTAGTTACATCGTATCATTATAATATCAATCACAAGCTAACATACTGTAAATCTTTTAATCCTATAAATCCTGATAGCGAAGCGTGGCGTTAGCCATTTAAAACAATTAACAAATAGCTGCATTCACAAACTGAATTACATCTCCTAATCCAGTTTGAGTTTTCAGGTTTGTAAAAACAAAAGGTTTATCACCACGCATTTTTTTTGCGTCTCTTTCCATGACATTCAAATCAGCACCCACATAGGGAGCAAGATCAGTTTTATTAATCACTAATAAATCAGATTTAGTAATACCTGGACCACCTTTGCGGGGAATTTTATCACCAGCAGCCACATCAATGACATAAATGGTTAAATCTACTAATTCAGGACTAAAAGTAGCAGCTAAATTATCTCCACCACTTTCTAAAAAGACTAAATCTAAATTGGTAAATTTTTCTTCTAATTGTTCAATTGCGGCTAAATTCATAGAAGCATCTTCACGGATAGCTGTATGGGGACAACCACCTGTTTCTACACCCAAAATGCGATCGCTTGACAAAGCCTGAGAACGGACTAAAAACTGAGCATCTTCTTGAGTATATATATCATTTGTCACCACAGCTAACTGATATTTTTCCCGTAAACCCTTACATAAAGCATCTACCAAAGCCGTTTTCCCCGAACCTACAGGACCCGCAACGCCTACTCTTAAAGCCGTCATGATTCTTAGCTCCTAAACAATCTAGTATATTGGATTTCGTGCTGCATACTCGCTAAAGACAAACCCCAATTACAACATCCTAAATCATCATCTTCCATTGTCAAAATCTCCCCCACAGTAGTAATTAATAAAGGTTGTAAACCCAGTAATAACTCCTGTCCCGCAGTTTGTCCCAGCGGAATAAGTTTGATACCAGCGGTAATTAAATTATTAGCCCAACTGTGTAAATAAGCTAATAAAGCAGCTTGAATATTTATATCCCAATGAGCGCAAGCTATAGCAAATGCGATCGCATAATTAGCAGGATAACCCACAGCATTCACCACAGGCAAAATTTCCGGTTCTAACTTCCCTAATAATTGCATTAGAGAACGTCCCATTTGCCAACTAGCAGCCCGTAATTCTTCCGTATCTCTCGCAGCAGATAACCATAAATTCCACCGCTTTAAAGCCGACCTATCACCTGATTTAACAGCATGAAAACCCCTCATCATTATCGCCGCATCTAGGCGAATTGAGCCATAAATTAATTCAGATTTTAGCCAATCTTTGAGATTTTCTATATTCGTAATAGTACCATTTTCTATTAACATCTCCAACCCTTCCGAATAGCCATAAGCACCAACGGGTAAAGCTGGACTTGCTAATTGTAAAATTGTCAAAAAATGGCTATGCGTGAGAGTGATTTCCATAAGCCCCTAATTCTGGTTGAAAAGGTAAGATTTCTTCTTTAATTTCTAACCCTAATTGGATTAACATAGCAGCTAAAACTGCATCTGGAGATAAGCGTAAATAAGTCGAAGTTATTTCTACAGGAACATGACGATTTCCTAAATGATATGCAGCCCTTAATAATAAAGGAATTTCTGCTAATACAGTTAAAACAGGTTCAGGTTTAGCAATAATTCTCATATAAATACTTTCGGTTTCATTTGTGAGAATATCGCTATCATGTAATACTGTACCTCTAGCTAACCGCAAAAAAACCTCCTGACCATCTGCTAATATAAATTTATGACGGCTACGAGTTCGTTCTTCCGCAGTTAGTGAAAGAGTGATATTCACTATAGCATCAGCATTAGGTGGTTGACGTTGGGTAAAAGTCAGCATAATTCCCGAAATTAACTTTAATTTGTGAATATTGCAAGAGTTATATCCCCGACTTCTCTAAGAAGTCGGGGATATAATTGTTCATAACTGATTTAGGATAGCTATAGGCGTAAATTATGTCATCACTTCAAAAGAATGAACTTCTAGAATAGAACCAATCATCGCTGCTGTCATTAAATCTTCTCGAACTTTTCCGGTTATTTTGGCTTTTTGTCCTGATTTAAGTAAGTTTTTATCAGCACTTTTTGAGATTTCGTATGTAACACCATCTTCTGTCACAAAAGCCCAAGCACCAAGCCCAATATTCCGACGTTCAATAGTACCTGTAGCTGTAATAGTCATTTGTCAGTTGTTAGTTGTTAGTAGGGGCGAAGCATTTGGAAGA
>NZ_VIKY01000046.1:0-3748 GCF_009711925.1 Dolichospermum sp. UHCC 0352
TTGATTTTCATCTCCGTAATTTCCCTCTGTAACATTTTGGGGTGCGGAATGTGGGATACAAAATTTCTCTGTAATTAAAAACTCCACAAAGATGAAAAATCCTTGAGGAGCTTGAGAGAGTATTAACAGCTTTTACCGAGCCATAAAGAATTAAGCCATAACACACCAAATAGTAAATTTACTAATTATCTGGAAGTTGCTTTTTCAACGCATCTAATAAAGCCCAACGGCTATCCGTAGGTGGTTCAGAAACAGCAGTATTTAAAATACCCGGACAATTAACATTGCATAATTGACGCTGAGGTAATGCTAAACACATCTGCTGATAGAGCCATTCACTGGGATCAAAATGACCATCAGGTGCTAAAGTTTCCAGTAAATCCTCTACAGCGACTTCCATTTCTAAAGGCAAATCTTCCGTTTGATTAGCGGTTTCGTCTAACCAAATAACTTCCTGAGTATTCAGAACCAAACGATGGTTATACTGCTGCAAACAGCGGTTGCAAGTACAGGTAACAATTGTTTCTGCCTGAGATGAAACTTCTAAATAATTACCCTGATGTTTAACCTGGATAACTCCGCGAACTGGTGTCAACGTTTCTAGTCCAGGCAGAAACTCTTGAACTTGAATTTCCTCTGTCCGCTCCGGGGCTTTAGTTAGCTGCGGAATAAAAATAGCGTCCATAGGATTTGTGAAATACCCTTAAAATTGAGCATGGGTAGTTGGTAATTGGTAATGGGTAACTGGTAATATTCTTGTCTGTTCCCTGTTCCCTATTACCTAATTATGGTGTAACTGCTTGACGAACAACTAAATAACGATAAGGTTCTTTACCACGACTGAAGGTTTCTAAATCAGAAAATTCCTGCAATAACGTGTGGATTTGGCGACGTTCTGAAGAACTGAGAGATTGAAGTTCTACCTCTCTGCCCGAAAACCGGACTTCTGCGGCAGCAGTTTCGGCTAAAGTGCGGATTTCAGATTCTCGTCTCACCCGATAACCACTTAATTCAACCGTGTAAGCCGTTTGATTGTCTTCTGGTTGGTTTAAGTTGAGAACGGAATTTGCTAGATACTGAATTCCGTCTAGCACCGAACCACCAGCACCAATTAAAATCCTAATTTGTTCTGATGTTAAATTAGTTTGATCTATTGTCAACCAGTAGCTTGCTCCTGCTGGGACATCTTGCTCAGAAGATGGGGTAGTTTCTAAATTAGCCCGTACTTGGGTAGATACACCAGTCAGAAGTAGCAAATTCTGTAACCATTGTTCACTACTTTGCATAGAAATGTCGCTCATAATCAACCATTAGCCTTTTTCTTAGAACTTTTGGGTTCAAATGGCAACGCTTTTACTTCGATAGTTTGGGCTTCTTTCTCTTGTAAATCTACGATTTTTTGAATTTCTTCTGGTAGAGGTTCACGGGAGAGAATATAGGTTTGGACGGTTTGGAAAACGTTACCAATTACCATATACATGAGAACTCCAGCCGGTAGAGGAAAGAATAAAAACATCCCAGAAAACAGCACAGGGGTAATTTTATTTACTGTATCTTGCTGAGGGTTGCCACCGCTGGAATTTTGTCCAGACAGCATTTGGCTCACATAAAGGCTGATACCAAAGAAGACAATCATCCCCACAATATCCCAGTGGACTGTGTTATCGGCATCAATAGCTCCGACTCGACCCAAAGCATCAATAAAGAGAAATCCTTTCTCTGCGGCTAGTCCGGGAATTGTGCCTTGAATGGTCACGTCTCCGGGTTCTAGAGCCTCTATATTGCCTTGGGCATCAATTTTGACCCTCTCTTCCCCTTTCATGATTTTCCATTGAGGAGTTAACTTAGCTTCTGGGTGTTCTACTAAGAGGGAATCAAATGATTTACCTTCTACGGTTTGATATTGAATCTTAGTTTTTTCTCCCACTGTTAACTTATTACCGCCTGGTAAGATGGCAGAAATGGGAGTATGTTCTCCATCAGCAATATAAATATTTTGCGGAGAAGTGGCAAAGGCTTGGGGTTGAATGCGCTCAATTTGTTCTTGAGGGAAGATTTGCAGATTAACGGAATAGTTAACGCCGGAAAAAGGCGACCCCCGCAAAGTGGCAAACAGTGCTAGTAATACTGGCATCTGCAAAAGTAGAGGGAGACATCCTGCTAAGGGATTACCAAATTCATTTTGGACCTTGAGCATTTCCTCTTGTTGCTTTTGCTGATCGTCTTTATAGCGTTCTTTGATTTCTGCCATGCGCTTTTGCATCAGCGGTTGCACGACTTTCATCCGTCGCATACTACGGATAGAACCGGCACTCAGGGGATAGAGTGCAAAGCGGATAATCAATGTTAAGGCTACTATCGCCAACCCATAGCTAGGGACAAAACCATAGAAAAGGTCTATGATTGGCAACATCACGTTGTTCGAGAGAAACCCGATACCAAAATCCATTATTCTGAATTCAACCTGCGGTACTTTGACACTCCCACCCCGGTGAGGAATGGGATGCTTAGTTGAGCCTATCCTCTGACTAGAGGGGGTTCTCTCCCAAGCTTTTGCTCTATATTGTAGAGGTTTTTGTTAAGCATTGCTGTGACTATCCACAAGCTACGCCAGCGAGGGAAGCTACGGATAGCCGCACATTATCTAAAAATCTGAATGTTGCCGCTCTGGACAAATGACTTATTTAGAACTGCTATATTGGGGATTTTTAGCAGCAACTTTTTCGTTAATGTAGTCATAGACTCCCCGAAAATTGGGAACAGCCCGCATTTCGATGAGAGTACCATTTTTGAGAGTGATTGCCATATCTCCCCATAGGCCGATGGCACGGGGAACTTTGACAACTTTTACCACTTCTGAATAAATTACATCAAAGCGATCGCGTCCCATCCAACCGCCAGTTACACATATCCTTCGATCTGTGATCCGGAAGCGCAGCCATATAGCCCTGACTATTGCCCCCACAGCTAAGGGGATACCCACCACTGTCAGTCCAATCAGCAGATTGAGAATTAAATCCCCAATGTGGGGACCACCCTCATAAAAAACTTCTTCACGAATGCCCATTTAATACCTCAGTTTGTGCCAACAACTGCTCTAATTCTTGCAGAAATTTCTGAGTTTCGCACTCAGATTCTGTTGTTGTTGGTTTCACAATTAATACTAGCCGCCATCCTGGGACTAATTTAGGCAATAATTGATGTAATGCTGCTGTCATTTGTCTTTTGATTTTGTTACGAACAACGGCGCGTTTACTGACTTTTGTACTAATGGCAATACCAATTTTTGTGGCAAGGGGGGCAGTATCCAAAGAAGGTTCTGTCAAAAGAGTAGGTTTTAAAGCTCTCAAAGTGAAATGAGAACTATGTCGCCGAATTCCTTCCCGGAAAACTGCCTGAAAATCCTGACGGGATTTGAGACGATATGCTTTGGGCAAAGCCACAACAGTTCTTAATTGCTGAATTTTACCCTACACGCTCAAACGATGCCGTCCTTTTTTTCTTCTAGCACTAATCACGTTTCTGCCGTCTGGTGTCCGCATTCTGGCGCGAAATCCAGATGTTCTTTTTCTCTTACGGCAAGTGCCGCCCAGGGTTCTTTGCATACTGTTCTCCTTTTAGGCGATTTTCATAAAAAGTCACAATCTGATATTTTACCACTTTACAGGCAACAAAAACATATTTCTGGATGGAGTTGTCAGTTGTCAGTTGTTCGTTGTCAGTAGGGGCGAAGCATTTGGAAGATAAA
>NZ_VIKY01000047.1:0-4417 GCF_009711925.1 Dolichospermum sp. UHCC 0352
CTCCAAATGCTTCGCCCGTACAGTTGTCAATCACCAATTACCAATCACCAATTACCAATTACCAATTACCAATCACCAATTACCAGTATAATATATGGCAACTAATCAATTTGATACTTCCCTACCTAGCACTCGTCAAGTCCAGAAGTGTATTAAAGAAAAATTAACGGTCGAATTTAGATTAATGACTGGTGATTTGATTACAGGTCGAATATTTTGGCAAGATCACAATTGTATCTGTATTTTTGATGGCAATAATGAGCAGATTATGGTTTGGAAACAGGCGATCGCCTACATGAAAACTTTAGGTAATATGGTAGGTTAAAGAGAGTTAGTCTCGCTCCGCTATCAGTAAAACTTAGATAAAACCGTGTTGCTTATCGTATTGACTTTCTATTATTAGTTTTTCTACTATTTAAATCAACGGTGGAATTTAGCGAGACTAATCAACGTTAAGGATATTTCTAGAATGTCTAAAATACTAATCACAGATATACCTTTATTCACAGATATACCTATTAAACAACAAGAAATTATAGTAGGTGGTACAACTACAGATATCGCTACAGACTCTTTAACTTCTGTTCCTTTAAACCCCATACTAGAGGCTGTTTTTAACGGGTTAGAATTAAATCCTGGTGACTTGACAAAATACTTAAATAGTTGGGGATTAAACATAAATTTCCCAATTATATGATGATTATAACCCATTAAAAAATATCGGCTTTATAGCTGAATATGAATATGTGGTATTTTAAAACATTACCACATATTTTTTGTAATTATTTCTGACATTATAACTGAATACACTTGAGTATTCATTTTTCTATTTCGTCAGAAATATTAATTTTACCTTCAGCAAACTCCACTAAAGCAGTGAGTTCTTCGGCTGATCCTACCACTAACAAGCGATCGCCTAAAAGAAGTGTAGTTTGATTATGAGGATAATCAATTTCTTCCCCATCAGCGCGACGAATAGCCATTAAACTCACCCCAGTTAAATAACGCATATTCACTTCTTCCAAACTCATGCCAATTAAAGGTGAATCTGCTGGTAAATCATACCAACGACGATTTAAATCACGGGTAACTTTTTGTAAATATTTAGAAACTTCAGCAGCGGAACTTTCAGGACGTAAATCCAAATAATGATCTTGGCGAATTTGTTGCATTTTCTGTTGTACCATCTCTGGTAATAAACCCACCCCAATTAATAGATGAGTTGCCATTTCTAAACTAGCTTCAAATTCTGGCTGTACTACTTCCTTTGCACCTAATTGATAAAGTAGTTCAATATTTTTATCTTGGGTAGCACGGACAACTGTATCTAATTCTGGACATACTTCCAAAGACCGTTTTAAACACAAACGAATACTGGCAGGATCAGGGAGAGTGATCGCCATACCTTGAGCATGACTGACACCGGCGGTTTCTAATACATGAAGACTCACCGCATTACCATAAACATAAGGTATTCCGGCATCCCGTAATTGCTGAATTCGACTTTCTGATTGATCAATCACTACTACAGGTAATTGATATTGCTGTAACAGCTTCACCAAATTTTTACCAAGCCGTCCATAACCACAAACTACTATATGATTTTTCTGTGGTAGATCTTCCGAAAAATCATGAGCTTGATCATCCACCAAATATGGTTTTAGCCAAGGCATAGATTCAGCAAAATCGAATAAAAATGGGACTAACCGCAAGACAAAAGGAGTCAGCATTAAAGTCACTGCGGTAGTTCCTAAAATTAGTAAATATATGCGTCGGGAAACCAAACCCAAAGCTTGTCCTTCACTAGCTAAAACAAAAGAAAATTCCCCAATTTGCGCTAGTCCTAAACCGACAATTAAAGCTGTTTTTAAAGGGTAACGGAATAACTTGACTAAAGGGGTGATAATTAAAAACTTACCCACAAAAACTAAAGCCACTAATCCCAGAATTAACTCCAGATTTTGCCACAAAAATACTGGATCAATTAACATCCCAATGGCCACAAAAAATAAACTAGCAAATATATCCCGTAAAGGTTCAACAATCGTTAAAGTTTCATCAGCATATTCCACCTCAGAAATCATCAAACCGGCGACAAATGCCCCCATTTCAATGGATAGTCCTAAATATTCTGTGAGCAGAGCAATTCCTAAACAGATAGTGACGACACCTAATAAAAATAACTCCTTGCTTTCAGTGCTGGCTAATAATCTGAGTAAAGGGGGAATTAACCAAATCCCAGCCACAACTGCACCCGCTGCAAATAAACCAATTTTCACCAATGCCATCACCACAGCCACCCCAATGGCTTCTCCTGGTTGATGAAGGGCTGGTAATACAGCTAACATGAACCCCAGAGCCAAATCCTGAACCACTAAAATCCCCAGCATTACCTGTCCGTGAGGTGTTTCAGTTTCATTGCGTTCCATGAGGCATTTGAGAACCACAGCAGTGGAAGACAAAGACAAAATCGAACCCAAAAATACACCTTTAGCCGGTAGAGTTCCCCAAGCACCAGTGACACCACAGACCAAAACAGTGATGAGAATAGTGAGGATAATTTGTAAAGTACCACCACCGAGAGCGATCGCCTTAACTTTTTTGAGTTCCGTTAAAGAGAACTCCACACCCAAAGCAAACAACAAAAACGCGACTCCAAACTGAGCCAAGGTTTCCACCTGGACAAGTTCTTTAATCAGCCTTAGTCCAGAGGGACCAACAACTATACCACCGATGATATATCCCAGCAAAACAGGTTGTTTTAACAGTGCAGCTAAGAGTCCACCGCAAGCAGCGACAGCAAACACCAAAACCAAATCAACAATTAAGCGAAAATCTTCTTGCACTAATTTTAATTAAAAACTATAAAGAACCATATAGATATCAGCATACAAAGTTTTCTCAATTTGCGGGGAGGACTGGGATACAAGAAAAACAAAATTTGGACCGACCACCAAAAAGTGATCAAGTCCCCACAGCATCATAAATGTATTTCTTCCTTCTTCCTTTGCGCCTTTGCTCCTTTGTGCCTTTGCGCGAAACAAATTATTTATCCAAAAATAAATCAGCCTAAAACCCGATAACCAATATCTCGGCGATAATACATCTGATCAAACTGAATATGTTCGATACCTGCATAAGCTTGAGCTAAAGCTTCCCGGAAATCCTCACCCAAACCCGTCACATTTAACACCCTACCGCCATCTGTAACAACTTTCTGGGCTGCATTTAATCTTGTCCCCGCATGGAAAACCGTCGCCCCTGCTGTCTGGGCTGCCTCAAAGCCAGTAATTACCTGACCTTTGGCATATTCTCCTGGATAACCACCAGCAGCAGCCACCACCGTAGCCGCAGCCCCTTGTTTCCAAGCAATCGGCGGCATATCTCCTAACCGCTGTTCTATACAAGCCAAGATTAAATCTTCCAAAGGAGTTTCTAGCATCGGTAAAATTACTTGTGTTTCGGGATCACCAAAACGACAGTTAAATTCTAAAACCCGAAAATCCCCATCTGGTGAAATCATTAACCCCGCATACAAAATGCCTCGGTAGTCAATGCCTCTGGACTGTAAAGCTGTGATCGTTCTTTCTAACACCTCTGTTTGTACCCGTGCCATTAACTCCGGTGTGGCGATTGGTGCAGGAGCATAAGCACCCATCCCACCAGTATTTTCTCCTGTATCACCTTCGCCGACGCGCTTATGATCTTGAGCAGGTAACAATGGGCGAATGGTTAAACCATCGGTTAAAGCTAAAACAGATACTTCTTGCCCTACTAAACATTCTTCAATGACAACGGAACTACCGGCAGATCCAAATTGTCCTTGAAAAATTGCCTCAATTGCTTCTTCAGCCTGGGCAATAGTTTCGGCAACTATAACCCCCTTTCCAGCAGCTAAACCATCGGCTTTAATAACAATGGGCGCCCCCTGAGATTGAATGTAAGCTTTTGCTGTGGCTGTTTCCGTAAATACCGCAGCTTTCGCAGTAGGAACTCCGGCTTCCTCCATTAAAGCTTTAGCCCAAGCCTTGCTTGCTTCTATTTGCGCCCCTGCTTTATTTGGACCAAATACCATTAAGCCTTGATTTTGCAGATAATCAGTAATTCCCTGAGCTAAAGGCACTTCTGGACCGACAACTACTAAAGAAATCCCATGATTAATCGCATATTCGCTGATACCAGCAAAATCATCTACTGCTAAAGGCAAGTTTTCACAACCTGGCAAAGTTGCTGTACCACCGTTACCTGGTACGCAAACAAGCTTGTTTATTTTTTCAGATTGTAGCAATTTCCACGCTAGAGCGTGTTCCCGTCCCCCATTACCGATAACTAAAACTTTCACTTATTTCCTCATATCTAAGCAAGCAAAACGAGAATATCTCTGGCATTCCTAAGAGGATGTTTTAAAAGTTTTTAA
>NZ_VIKY01000048.1:0-1093 GCF_009711925.1 Dolichospermum sp. UHCC 0352
AAATAGTTCTCCAAATGCTTCGCCCGTACAATTGTCAGTTGTCAGTTGTCAATTGACAATTGTTAGTTTTTAATTCTTAATTCTTAATTGTGACAATGAGTTATATAAATGTTCGGGGTGTTGATCATTATTACGAGTGGATGAAAAAATCATCAGATGTTATGAAACCGGTGATGGTTTTTTTGCATGGTTGGGCTGGTTCAGCAAGATATTGGCAAAGTACGGCTGAGGCTTTATTAGATAATTTTGATTGTTTATTATATGATTTACGGGGTTTTGGCCGTTCTCAATGTCAGCCTCATTTAAGTTATGAATTAACAGAATATGCGGAAGATTTGGCGGTTTTATTAAATGAGTTAAATCTTGATCGTGTTTATATTAATGCCCATTCTATGGGTGCTTCTATTGCTACTTTATTTTTTAATCGTTATCCCCAAAAAGTTGAAAAGGGAATTTTAACTTGTAGTGGAATTTTTGAATATGATGAAAAGGCTTTTTCTGCTTTTCATCAATTCGGTGGTTATGTAGTTAAATTCCGTCCCCAATGGTTAAGTAAAATTCCCTTGGCTGATAGAATGTTTATGGCTAGGTTTTTACATCGTTCTATTCCTAAAGCTGAACGACAGGCTTTTTTAGAAGATTTTATTAATGCTAATTATGATGCGGCTTTAGGGACTATTTATACTTCTGTTAGTCAAGAACAAGCGGAAACAATGCCGGGAGAATTTGCGAAATTAACTATCCCAACTTTGCTAATTGCTGGGGAATATGACATTATTATTCCGGCTAAATTAGGAAAAACAGCCGCGGCTTTAAGTGATAAGGTTGAATTAAATATTATTCCTAATACGGGACATTTTCCGATGTTGGAAGACGCAGAAACTTATTTGGCAAAAGTCAAAGAGTTTTTAAGTTGTTCGTAATTGGGTTTGAGCCTAAAATTATCTAAAAATAACCACAAATACTATATTAGTAGGTGAACGGAAAAAAACCGTAGACGCGGAGCGGCTTCTCGAAGAGTAATATGTAACGAAAAGTAAAATCGCCCAAACCCTCTTCACTCTTGCCTCTTGCCTCTTGCCTCTTGCCTAGT
>NZ_VIKY01000049.1:0-27306 GCF_009711925.1 Dolichospermum sp. UHCC 0352
TTCTTTCGAGTTTGTCGGCTCCGAAATTAGTTAAAATCTCGAATCCTCTTTCAATTATCTTGACGACGAGGATTGGTTTAATCTATTCTTTCAAAGTATTATTTTTTCTCGGTTCAGTTGCCGTGAGTTGTTTTCTTTCTCCGGCACTCAACTAATATAGCAATCCTTTCTTTTCCTGTCAAGGGGGTTGGGAAAATATTTTTTTTAGGCAATACCTTAGCCAATTTACGAGGGTGAAACAATGATAGTAGTCTGTCAATCCAAAAATGACGGGTAAAGGCAAGCAGGGGGAGAAGAGGGGCAGGGGGAGTAGGGGAGGGAAAAACAGAAGTTTTTTCCGATCATTTATTGCGTATTTACAGGTATATCTAATACTACCCTAAATCTATTAAGTAGGTTGGCGTTAAAAATTATTGTCGTTATGGCAAGGAAACAGGAAAGAGGCACTCATGCAAGAGTGAAGAAGTTTTGGGCGATTTTACTTTTCTTGACACATTTTGGTTTTTCTCAGCCTACTTACTTAAAAATTGCCGGTTTGAGTGAAAATGATCTATGATGATGGCGGGCAAGACTTGTACTGAGCTTGTCGATAGCGCAGCGTGGCGTTAGCCATAGTATGCCCACCCCACAAGAGTTGAATTTTAACGTTCTATTGCCTCATTAATCCATTGTTGCAATGTATTGATGACTTCCTCAATGACAATTTCTTGAGATTCACGATTTGCGCGTTTTACGACTT
The DNA here is from genome assembly GCF_009711925.1 of Dolichospermum sp. UHCC 0352. Classification (NCBI taxonomy): domain Bacteria; kingdom Bacillati; phylum Cyanobacteriota; class Cyanophyceae; order Nostocales; family Aphanizomenonaceae; genus Dolichospermum; species Dolichospermum sp. UHCC 0352. The sequence continues at coordinate 740 of NZ_VIKY01000049.1, forward strand.
CAACTTTACCATTTGTAATCGCTCTTCCCGTCACTATTCTAAAGGGAATCCCGATTAAGTCTGCATCTTTGAATTTAACTCCTGCACGTTCATCTCTGTCATCTAATAACGTTTCTACCCCTGCTTTGTTCAGTTCTGTGTAAAGTTTTTCGGCGACGGCGATCTGTTGGGCATCTTTAATGTTAGGAATTGTGATAATGGCGTGATATGGTGCGATCGCTACTGGCCAAATTATGCCATCTTTATCATAGGATTGTTCAACGGCTGATTGTGCTAACCGAGACACACCCACACCATAACAACCCATAACTAAAGGCTTTTCTTCTCCTTGTTCGTTGGTATAGGTTGCACCCATGGCTTGGGAGTATTTTATCCCTAGTTGGAAGATGTGACCGGCTTCGATGCCTCTAGCTGTTTGTAGGGTTTGGCTTGAGTCGTGAAGTGAGCGATCACCTAATTTTGCCTTACGAATATCTACGGTTAGAGCAGGTAATTTAAATTGCTCATTCCAATTTGCGCCAACTACGTGAAAACCGCTTTCATTTGCACCAGTAACAAAATTCTTTAACTCCACCGCAGTTTGATCTACCAACCGCACAAATTGAGAATTTACCTGTTTACTTCCCGCAATATAATCATCAGCAATGTCTGGTGCGATATAACCTAAAGGTAAAGATTTAGCTTGCCACGTTTCTTGGGCTTCGGCATTGGGTACAGTTAAAGTCAGAATGGTTTTAGCACCAAATTGAGGAGCTAATTTAGTTAATTCATTTTGTAATTTAACTTCATTGATTTCCTGATCTCCGCGAATATTTATCAACACCAAAACAGTTAAACCGTTATCATAGACAAGTTGATATAAAACGTTTTTGACAATTTGGGTAGGAGAACACTTGAGGAAATTACAAAGTTTTTCAATTGTATCAATTCCCGGAGTTTCCCGTTTTTCGTAAGTTGTAAAAGGTGAAGTTTCCGCTTCCGCTGCTAAAGAAACTGCTTTTTCTACGTTAGCCGCATATTTACCATCTTCAGTATAGAGAACCTCATCTTCTCCCGCATCTGCTAAGACCATAAATTCTGTCGAACCAGAACCACCAATAGCCCCAGAATCAGCTTCCACAGCCCGAAAAGCTAAACCAGAACGCCGTAACATATTACTGTAAGCAGTGTACATTTCCTGGTAAGTTTTTTTCAAACTTTCTTCATCAGCATGGAAAGAATAACCATCTTTCATGATAAATTCTCGTCCACGCATTAAACCGAAACGAGGACGAATTTCATCACGAAATTTAGTTTGTAGTTGATATAAATGTACAGGTAATTGACGATATGAACGAATCATATCACGGGCAACAGTAGTAATTACTTCCTCATGAGTTGGTCCTAGTCCTAATTGTTGTTCTCTTCTATCAACCAAAGAAAACATAATTCCTTCAGCCTTAGTATAGGTGTCCCAGCGTCCCGATTCTTGCCATAATTCCGCAGGTTGTAACTGTGGTAATAAACATTCTTGTGCGCCGGTAGCATTCATTTCTTCCCGGACAATTTGGGAAACCTTTTGCAAAACCCGCCACATTAGGGGAAGATAAGCATAAATCCCACTACCGATGCGACGGATATATCCGGCACGGAGTAATAATTTATGACTAGGGATTTCCGCATCAGCAGGATCATCCCGTAGTGTAACAAATAACATTTGTGATAATCGCATTCTTTTTACCTTTACTTGCTAATTTTTCAAATCAGTTACATCTAAAATATTTTCATCTAGTCAAAAAAGTTTTGTAGTCAGGACTTACAACCTAAACCACAAAATGAATTCATCTATTTCTTTGCGTCTTTGCTCCTTTGCGTCTTTGCGCGAAACAATACTCTTTCCATCTAACTTGAGGAGATAACTACCTTGTCTGAAGCAATGTATCAAGCACAACCACCCTTAGAATTTATTCCGCCAGCTTTTAACCCCTTGTTGTTAAATTTGGTACATCTAGTGCTACCTAACTGGATTCGGTGGAAAACACCGATTAGCAACATTGAAGCAGACAACGTTGAAACTTTGGCGGATTGCTATCAACGGTTTCAGGATGGTAAAATCCGGTTTATGTTGGCGTTTCGTCATCCTCAAACAGTAGACCCTCTTTGTTTAACTTATTTATTGTCCCAAATCTTGCCTAAAGTAGCACGAGTTGGGGGTACACGGCTACAATATCCACTTCATGCCCATTTTATCTATGATCGGGGAATTCCTCTTTGGGCTGGTTCTCACGTGGGTTGGGTAATTTCTCACTTGGGGGGAACTCCGATTCAACGCGGTAAAGCCGATTGGACTGGGTTGCGTTCCGCACGGGATTTGTATGCTAATGGTCAGTTTCCGATGGCTGCTGCGCCAGAAGGTGCTACAAATGGTTTATCGGAGATTATTAGTCCTTTAGAACCGGGTATCGCACAGATGGGTTTTTGGTGTGCGGAAGATTTACAAAAAGCGGGAAGAGATGAGGAAGTTTTAATTGTACCAATTGGCATTAAATATAGTTATGTTAATCAGCCTTGGGATAATATAGCAAATTTGTTAACTGAATTAGAAGCGGCTAGTGGTTTATTGGTAAATCAAGAGAAAACTGAGGCTTCTTTTGCTGCGCTTTATCCCCGATTATTAGGGTTAGCTGAACATTTATTATCGGTAATGGAGCAATTTTATACTAAATTTTATCATCAAACATTGCCAGATGAAAAGATTACTAATGAGGAAATTACAGATAGAAATGAGGCTTTAGCTTATCGGTTACAAGCTGTAATGAATATCGCTTTATTTATTGCTGAACAATATTTTGATTTACCATCTAGAGGAAATTGGAATGATAGATGTAGACGGGTAGAACAAGCAGGTTGGAATTATATATTTAGGGAAGATTTTAAGGATATTAAATTATTATCATCTATTGATAAAAGTTTGGGAGATAGAATTGCTGAGGAAGCATATTTTCGGATGTGGCACATGAGGTTAGTTGAGAGTTTTGTAGCTGTTTCTGGGATTTATATCCGCGAAAAACCAACGGTGGAAAGATTTGCAGAAATGACTTTACTTTTATGGGATATGGTGAATAAAATTAAGGGGAATATTCCTTTAAATCGTCCACAATTGGGTAAGCAGCAGGTGAAGATAACTGTGGGTACACCAATTTCTGTTTCTGAACGTTATCCGGTTTATAAAGGTAGTCGGGTTGCTGCTAGACAATCTGTGGCTGAGTTGACGAGTGATTTGCAGCAGGTTTTGGAGGGTTTGGTGGAGAAGGGATGATTTTTTGGTAATTTGGCTAGTTGTTTACATAATTTTAATCTTGTCAGAATCAGGATATCCAGGATTTGAGGATTTTCAGGATGTAATTTTTTGCTTATTTATTAGTTGTTGATAATTAGGATAGAGAAATTATACTTCATGAAGCATCATCACCCGCCTGGGAATTTATTCCCAGTCTTATAGCGAAAGTCCGTTAAAATGGACTAAAAGAATTTTGCAATAAACATCCTGTAAATCCTTTAATCCTGGATATCCTGATTCTTACAGTTTAGGGTTTATAATTGATATACAGTGTAATATTGCCTATAACCTAGTAAATGACATAAATAATTATGAATATACAACTTGTTGACTCCCTTGTAGAAATTGTTTCCAAATTAACTCCCGACGAAAAACAACTTTTCCAAGAAAGGCTGATTTATCAGGATTTCAACAAACAAACTAAAAAGCCTTTAACCTCTGAAGAAAGATTAAAACTTTGGCAAGAGTGGATAGAAAAAGCTCCTCAAAGTTCTGTTAATCTTCCTGATGAAGCACTACGTCGAGAAAACATTTATGATGATAGAGGAAGATGAGTAATTACTTATTAGATACCAATATTCTGTTACGTTCAAGAGATATAACATCTCCAGATTTTCATTTAGTTGATAAAACAATTAAATATTTAATATCTAATAATCATCAATGTTTTATTACCTCTCAGGTAATCATTGAATTTTGGGTTGTTGCTACTCGTCCTGTTAATGTTAATGGATTAGGATGGACTGGAAAACAAACAACTCAAGCAGTACAAATGCTAATAAATCAATTTGATTTACTAGAAGAGATACCAGATGTATTTTCTATTTGGTTGAACTTGGTGACAACATATAATATTTCTGGTAAACGCACTCACGATATACACATATTAGCCGTGATGCTTGCTCATAATATCAGCCATATTTTAACTTTAAACCCCAAAGATTTTATAGCTGTTCCAGAAATTACGATTATTCATCCTCAAAGTATTAATAGCTAAGAATATTGTGAATAAAATTATCCTGTAAATCCTTTAATCCTGGGTATCCTGATTCTGTGCCTTCAATAATAGTAGAGGCAGAGCCTCTGTTATAGCATTCCCAGTCAGAGACTGGGAACGAGATAATGCGATGTACTTTTGGCAACGATTTTATCAGATATATTGACAAGTTAACTCAAATGATTCTCTAGCAAGGACGCTATGGCTTCTGGATGAGCTTTTTTGTATTGTTTTTTACCTAACATTAAAACACAATTGGGGGCGCTGCTACAGCGTTTTTGACAATCGGTATGTTCAATAGTTACTTTATCAGATAAACCGCGATCGCCCAAAGTTTTTTCTAAGTCTGATAATAACCCCTTTCCACCCCGTTTCAGACAACCAGATTTTTGACATACCATAATCTTGGCTTTAGGTTGAGGAAGAGGAAGCGGATTTTTGATCAGACAAAAACCCACTGCTTGAATTTGATAAGCTTCGAGTTTTAATTTCCTGTTACGGGGGTTTAATTTACTAATAGCATCTATATGAATTTGCTCACCAGGGACTAAAGATAAACCTATAGAACAACGTAAATTTTTAGGAATTTTAATTTTGATATTTCCCCCAGGAATTGCTAACTGTAAATGTTTACATTTCTCGGTTTTTTTACCTGCAAAACCTAAAAACTGTCCTTCAATATTCAATTCCGATAAAGCCAAATATTTTTCACCCATTTGCGATAACCCAATTTTTTCAAGAGAAAATTTAATAACTTAGGAGTCAGGAGTCAGGAGTCAGTAGTCAGAAGCAAGAAGAAAGAAGGAAGAGGGAAAAGAGATTTTACCTTTTACCTTCTTGGTATTGATGGGAATTTTAAGAAAGACGTTTAGCTTCCACTGTTACTGGTAAACGACTTTTATCGGGAAATTCACTAAATTCTAATTCCCAACCATTAGTTAAAGTGAGAATTTTACCTGCTGCACCATCTGTTTCTTTAACTACTTCTTCTTCTAAGTCTTTTTTAGGGACGTAGACAACTAAAGTACCAGCATCATTCATTCGGAGCATTACTTTCATGTGTTTCCTCAGCAGATTCTAGTTCTCTTTTTCGACAACCGATGATGTACCCTGTTTCCAAAAAATGTACAGCATAGATATAATAAGCTTGCAAAAATGTACCAATGCTGGAGACATAACCAACATCACCAATTTTGGCTAAAACTTCCCCAATTTCTCTACCTGGAAAAGTTCCATCGTTTTTGATTAGTTTCTTAACTCGAACTTTTTGACCAATTTCAAAAATGGGTTGCGAGTCCAGTTCTATTTCATCACGTTGCATGGGAATACCTTTTTTCGCTGACTAAATTTAATAATTCTTCTGTAGTGAGACTGCGTTTTCTGAGGATTGATTGCTGACGGACTACATCTAAAACAGCTTGGGTTTCTTGAGAATCGAGAAAGATGCCATGCTGTTCTAATAGATTAGATAATGAATGCCGACCAGAATGTTTACCTATGACTAAACGCCGTTCCCAACCTACATCTTCAGGAGCATAAGGTTCATAAGTAACTGGGTTTTGTAATACACCATGAGCATGAATACCAGACTCATGAGCAAAGGTATTTTCACCCACAATTGCTTTCCAAGGTTGAACATTAGCGCCGGAAGCTTTAGCGACTAATTGAGATAGTTTTAACAAGTGTTGAGTCTGAATTCCCAAATCAACACCGTAAATACATTTTAGAGCCATAATTACTTCTTCCAAAGCTGCATTTCCGGCTCTTTCTCCTAGTCCATTAACGGTAGTATTTACAGATACAGCACCAGCTTTGATTCCGGCTAAAGCGTTAGCAGTTGCTAGTCCAAAATCATTATGAGTGTGAATCTCAACAGGAATTGATAGAGTTGATACTAAATGCTTAACTTTAAGGTGAGTTCGGAAGGGATCAAGTACCCCAACTGTATCACAAAACCGAAACCGAGATGCTCCCCATTCTTGTGATAACATGGCAACATCTTGGAGAAAGTTTTCGTCGGCTCTAGAAGAATCTTCGCCACCAACTGATACCCAAAGACCTTGATCTAATGCGAAGCTAATACAGTCTTTTAGTTTTTGTAAACTTACTCGCCATTGCCCATGAAATTTAGCGGCAATTTGCACTCCAGACACAGGAATAGCAATATGTACTCGTTCGAGTCCACAGGCTATAGAAGCTTTAATATCTGAGATAACAGCCCGATTCCAACCTAATAATTTAGCTTGTAAATCTAAGTTACGAATGGCAACAATGGCGCGAATTTCTTCTTCTCCCATTGCCGGAATTCCTACTTCTAATTCATGGACACCAATGGCATCGAGAAATTGTGCGATCGCTACTTTTTCTTCTAAGTTAAAAGCAACACCTGCTGCCTGTTCCCCATCACGTAATGTCGTATCATTAATCATGATTTGATACATTTTCAAGGTCCCTCTAGCGGAGTTTTTTGTAATATCCTTGTTCGCTACAATTTTTCATGGTGGTAGATGGGCAATAAATTCTTAATTGAGCGAATAAATCATGATTCATGATTTACGATCCTTAATTATTAATCAAATATTGCTGTTGCATCTGTATGACAAGAAACAAAAAATAAGTATAATTTATCCAATGTTTTTCGTGGTATTATTTGTGAATTTTGTTAGTAGCCAATAACCCATACAAATATTAGTAAATCCTGTAAAAAATAACATACTTGTGCCAGCAATTAAGCTAGTAATCATAATTTTCACCTCATAGTTTCACTATTACACTGCGGCGGAAATAAGATAACCATTAAAAACCATTAAAAAGCTTGTATGATCCGCTTTTTTAATTATTAATTTTTAATTTTTAATTCCGCCTTGCGGTACTGGTAATTTTTCATCTACCTTAATTCATGGTGTTCTGCCAGCCAATCAAAAATCCTGTCTAGTTGTTGTAAATCCACTAAACCATATTGCCAAAGCAGCATCGGTAAGGGTCCATGATTGAACTCAGGATGTCGCGTTGCTACCGCAATATCAGCCTGGGAAAGTGCTAGTTCTTTTTGAAGAAATTGCAGTAACTTTCTATCAATACTATTAATCACCATAATTGGACATTGACAATTGAAATCAACATAAGGTACAAGTTATTCCCATCAGCAATTACTAATTTTTTTTAGTTTTAGCAAACTGGGTGAACCTTAGCTTATGTGAATTATCTTGAATATGCAAGATAGTTTGTGAGTGAATAATGACTTGAGATAAATCAGACTTGCATCAAGAATTAATCTTTGATATGCTTTTGATTAGACATTCTCAAAATCATCAATGGTAATTGGTAATACCAATCAAAAAAACATGATTGTTTCCAGCAATCTTTACTCAACACCGTTACACAAACAATTCTCTAACCACTTCACCAATTGATGACGAGAAGCAAAAAATTGCATTAATGTACTGCGAACAAGAATCGCTTCTTGGAGGTTATTAACTTGCACGCGCAAAGACCCATCCGGGGGACAGGAACAGGAAATCATCAACTCTTGCAAACGGTGATAAATACACCATCTATCACCTAAAGGAATCTGCAAAACTTGTTCACCGACAGTTAAAAACTTACAATTGTGTGACATTAGTAATTCAAGATTTATGAAATTGACGTTATTGATCATCTTGGTGATGATTGGTGAGAGTTTGGACTTGTTGTTCTAATTGCTCAATCCGCAAGAGTAAAGAACGAATCATACCTGCTTCTATATCGGGTAATTTGCCATGTTCTAAGGGAGAAATGCGATTATGAGACTTAGGAGCAATAATCCGTCCAGGAATGCCGACTACAGTGGCATCTGGAGGCACATCACCCAAGACAATTGACCCTGCACCGATGCGGACGCGATCGCTAATTTGAATATTTCCTAATACTTTCGCACCCGCACCAACTATCACATTATTACCTAAAGTTGGATGACGTTTACCGCTTTCTTTGCCAGTTCCTCCCAATGTTACACCCTGATAAATGAGTGTATAGTCTCCCACAATAGCAGTTTCACCAATCACAACACCCATGCCATGATCAATAAATACACCCTTACCAATTTTTGCCCCTGGGTGAATTTCAATACCTGTGAAAAACCGTCCCCAATGAGAAATCAACCGGGGAATAAAACTCACCTTGTGGATATGTAACCAATGTGCAAGACGATGTAAACAAAGAGCATGAAATCCCGGATAACAAAATATAACCTCTAACCAATTACGTGCTGCTGGATCACGCTCAAAAATAATCTGAAAATCACTGATTAATGGTTCTAAAAAAAGTCTAGAACTTTCATTTTTTCGGAGCTTTGTATTTACAGTCTCGGTTTTACTGATCCTGTTTAATGACTGGTGCATTGGTACTGTTAGGTAAAAAAATCCTGTACTGTTTTCATGCTTATATCAGATAACTCCCCAGCAGCAGAAATTATCAATGCAGATTAGATTTATTAAATTTATTAAGCTTGTACTCAATAGGTTTAAACCCCTATGTAACAGAAATTTACATTTTTTATTGGGGTAGGGGTACTAGCTTTTGATTACAGGGGTACTTGTATTTTCGGCTTAGGGATGCAGCTTTTTTGCACTCAAAATAAATCTCTTAACCTGTCAGCCTTTACAGCTATTTAGGCAAGATATTTTTCCATATCTTCAATTGTACTCATTTGCTGATAACCGTTGTCTTGATGACAGTAAATATAGATTTTATGTATTGCTGACTACTACTATTATTCTATAGTTCTGGTAGTTGAAAATTGGATTTCTTCATTTTGTTTTAGGATTTGTTTGCTGGATATGGGGATACAAAAATTAAAACAGGGAAAGTTTGAATATAACCTTGAACCCATAGTCCGAAACCCATATTTTGTTAGCACTTTGACAAAATGGCGAAGGTATTGTTATTTACCGTAGATTATGATACAGTCTCTAGCTATTGATCATTGTTATAGCAATTCTGGCTTCATTGCTATATGGCTCGAATTCTATAGTTTGTTCATTCTGCTCATACCATCCCATCTGCTTCCTATTTGGAATGACTATAAATCATGAAAACATCTTCTCTTTATCAGAGCTTAAGTCGTAACACTGCAATTGCATTAGCAACCGTAACTTTGAGTTTGTCTATTGGTAGCCTGAATGCTTTTGCTCAAGAAAAACCTAGAATTTCAGTACCAGACTTCAAGAATGAAACTAACTCCAACTGGTGGTGGTGGAACAGCAATACATCTCAACAGTTAGCAGATGCCTTGAGCAATGAATTAACATCAACAGGAAAATTCACCGTTGTTGAGCGACAAAAGTTAGGAGCAGTCCTTTCCGAACAAGAACTTGCTCAAGCTGGATTAGTTCGCAAAGAAACCGGGGCAAAAAAGGGAGAACTGACCGGGGCAAAATATATTATTCTGGGCAAAGTAACTGCTTATGAAGAAGGAGTTAAGAAGGAATCCGGTGGACTAGGGATAAGCGGGATTAGAATAGGTCGTTTTGGTCTAGGTGGTGGCACCAGGAAAGAAAAGGAAAAAGCTTATGTTGCTATTGATTTGCGTGTTGTGGATTCCAGTAATGGAGAAGTAGTTTATTCCCGTACTGTTGAAGGACTTGCTACTAGTGAATCTAAGAGCAATGCTGGTGGTATCAGTTTTTCTGGTATTAATATTGGTGGTGATAATCAAAAAACAACCAAAGCCCCTGTCGGTAAAGCACTTCGCGCAGGATTGGTCGAAATCACCAATTATCTAAGCTGTGTAATGGTTGATAAAGGTAGCTGTGTAGCTGAGTTTGAAAAGAAAGAACAGCGTCGTCGTGAGAATACTCAAAAAGTTTTAGAATTGGAATAAATGGTGTAACTGTTCATTTTTTCCTAGGGAAAAAGGATTAAGAAGGAATATAAATTTGATGCAGCGTAACCCACTGTTAATTAATAATTGTAGGTTACGCTGTCTCTAGCTAAGAACCAAAGAAATATTTCATCTTAATCTTAATATCAGTATTAGTTTTAGATACAGTAACAGCCGAATCATTAAACTTAGGAGGTCCGGTTAAAACCTCTGGATTTTGAGAAAATCCAAAACCTTCTGTGGGCATACCAAAAGAATTAGTATCAAGATTACTATTGCCATTGGCATCATGGATTAATGCAACAGCATAATTACCTGGTTTTAAATCCTTAAAAATCAGTTTTTGAGGCATTTCTGTAATTTTAGTACACTCGGATTGCCAAGCCTTTTTACTATCACCAGGAAATCCTTTACTTTGATCAAAAAGAGTAGCACAAATTTGTCCAGATTTGTTTTTCAATCCTTCTACTTCAATCGTCAGACTACTAGTCAAATCTGCTTTAGCACTAGCTAAAAAGAGAAAATTTCCCAAAATAGGGAGTAGTAATATTAATCCCCGGCTTGACGCTTGACCTAACGCGATATTTAACTGTTGCTTCATTAATTTACCCTCTATTAAATAGAACTATTATCTTACCCAGAAATGTTGTCAATTGGGATTTTTATCAGCGACTAACAGCCGCAAAAATCTCTATTATAGCGAGTTTACCTGCTAATAGAGGGGCAAAATCATTTTCCAAAACCATCCTCTCCAACTAACCAACAAGCGGTAGAATTAACAACCAACCCCAATTGCACCCCTTGATATGTATTGCGACTACCTGGTACAAATCCTCACCGCCCGCGTCTATGATGTAGCCCAAGAAACACCACTAGAATATGCCCCGAACCTCTCCGCGAGGCTGAATAATCAACTCCTCCTGAAACGGGAAGATATGCAATCAGTCTTCTCCTTCAAACTGCGGGGCGCATATAACAAAATGGTCAATCTCACCCCAGACTTACTTGAACAGGGTGTCATAGCGGCTTCTGCGGGAAATCATGCCCAAGGTGTAGCCTTAGCTGCCAGTCGCTTGGGAACAAAAGCCATCATCGTTATGCCCGTGATTACGCCCCAGGTAAAAATAAATGCAGTCAAAGCGCGGGGAGGAGAAGTTGTCTTATATGGCAATAACTATGATGATGCTTACGCCTACGCCCGACAACTGGAAGCAGAAAAAGGGTTAACCTTTATACATCCCTTTGATGATCCGGAAGTGATTGCTGGCCAGGGAACAATCGGTATGGAAATCCTGCGCCAATATCAGCAACCCATTCATGCCATATTTGTGGCTATTGGTGGTGGTGGCTTGATTTCTGGTATTGCAGCTTATGTTAAACGGTTGCGTCCCGATATTAAAATTATTGGTGTTGAACCTGTAGACGCTAACGCAATGTATCAATCATTGCAAGCTGGCGAAAGAGTGCGATTGTCTCAGGTGGGTTTATTTGCTGACGGTGTAGCGGTGCGGGAAGTAGGAGAAGAAACCTTCCGCCTCTGTCAGCAATATGTAGACGAAATTATTTTAGTGGATACAGATGCCACCTGTGCGGCAATTAAAGACGTGTTTGAGGATACTCGTTCTATTTTAGAACCTGCGGGGGCATTAGCGATCGCTGGCGCAAAACTCTACGCAGAACGTGAACAAATTCAAAATAAAACCCTCGTTGCCGTTGCTTGTGGTGCTAACATGAATTTTGATCGTTTACGTTTTGTGGCAGAACGGGCAGAATTTGGAGAACGTCGAGAAGCCATCTTTGCAGTGAGAATTCCCGAAGCAAGAGGTAGTTTAAGAAAGTTTTGTGAATGTATTGGTAAGCGCAATCTCACAGAATTTAACTATCGCATTGCTGACCAAAAAGAAGCGCATATTTTTGTAGGTGTGCAAATAGAAAATCGTGCCGACGCTGCTAAAATGGTCGAAAATTTTGAATCTCACGGTTTAAAAACCATAGATTTAACAGATGATGAATTAACAAAACTGCATTTGCGTCACATGGTAGGAGGACATTCTCCCCTTGCAGAAAACGAACTACTTTATCGCTTTGAATTTCCCGAACGTCCAGGGGCTTTAATGCAATTTGTAACTTCTATGTCTCCTGATTGGAATATTAGCTTATTTCATTATCGCAATAATGGCGCAGACTATGGAAGAATTGTGGTAGGAATGCAAGTTCCCCCCCATGAAACAACAGAATGGCAATCATTCTTAGATAATCTTGGTTATCATTATTGCAATGAAAGCGATAATCCGGCATATAAGTTATTTTTAGGATGATTTCAGCTATTTTTAAGTAAATAAACCACATCTTATTTTTGTTTCGCGCAAAGGCGCAAAGGAGCAAAGGCGCAAAGGAAGAAATTAATTAATTTAAGCTGTGGTTTAAGTATGTGAAAATTGCTGTAATTTTGGTTTTATTGGGATTATGGCAATTTACATAATTAACGGTGTGATAGTTCCAAAAAACTAATCGTTTGCGGACTAGAACTAGATGAACTCTCCCAATAATCTACTTGATTAACTTTGACTTTCAGTAATGCAAGATTTGGTTCATTTATTCCTTTTGGAAACCAAGTTTGTAATTTGTGTTGCCATTTTCCTTGCAGTTGATTACGATCTCTTGTTAATTGGGCTGTTCCTAATATGGAAACATATCGTTGTTGATTAGGTGCGGAAAAACTAATATTCACCTGTTGATGATGTTCGATTTCTACTACTTTATGGGAATTGACTAATGTAAAAAACCAGAGTGTAGCATCATTGTCAATTTCATTACAAATTGACATAGGACGACTATGTAAAGTGGCATCATCATCAACTGTGGTTAACATCCCACATTCAAAACCTGCAAGCAGGTTACGCAATTCTTGAACTTGTGGTTTTGTGTCTACAGATTGTGTCATTATATCTATAATTTTAGTGTTATGGACATGAGTTACATTTTTAGTGTTAAAGGTTTTCGATTTATATACATGAGTCTAAAGAAGTAATTATCAAAATCTGCTATTACCAATTTATAACTAAATAAATATACCTTAAAGAAGATGTCAATTAGATAAAATTATAATTAAAATACTTTGGGCTGGGCATATTGCCCGCCCATTTTATTTTTAACTCAAATTAATTACCCAATCCCGTAAATGTGAGTTCACTTGTTCAGGAATTTCATCATGGGGACAATGACCAGCTGTGAGAAAATATTCTGTTAATTGGGGATAATATTCATGGAATTTTTGGGAACGTTCTCGCGCTTTCATCCAAGGATCTGCTTCTCCCCATAATAACAATAATGGACAAGTTAATTGTTTAAGTAAAATGTCAACTTTTGCCCCTTGAGGACTACTAAAAACAGAAACAAATACATCTAACGCCCCTTGATCAAAAGCTGGACGCTGAATTTCTGCTACTAATTGATCTGTAATTGCACTTTGATCAAGATAAACTTTTGCTAAGGTTCGGCGAATTACCCACTTTTGGCGCGTATATTGAAATAATAAAGACTGGGCTAAACGTTGTTTAAAAAACCATTTAACAGTTTTACCTAAAACTTTTTGTAGAGGATTGATAGCAGGTTGAATTTGATTTTCTGGTGGGGAAAATGGACCAGCACTATTAAGTAATACCACACCAGCAGCACTGTCAGGACGTTGGGAAGCAACGCATAAACAAGCGTAACCACCTAAAGAATTACCTGCTAAAATTGTCTTTTGACCGATGACTTCACTGATAAAATCATGGAGTTGGTCGCGCCACAAGTCACCGCTATACTGTAAATTAGGTTTGGCGGAACGCCCAAATCCTAACAGGTCAATGGCAAATACTTGGAAATCTGCACTTAATTCTGTGATATTCTTGCGCCAATGGTCTGTGGAAGCACCAAAACCATGTACTAATAGCAAGGGTGGACGCTGAAGGTGTGGTTCTCCTGCTTGTACATAGTACACATTGTGTCCGCGCCATTGCCAGTATTGACCAGGAATCGGATTTGTGGAGGAAGCGATACTTGTTTGCATATTACAAAGAAATATTAAGTTACTGTGAATAATTGTAAATCAAATTATTAACCAACGGACAACGGACAACGGACAACTGACTACTAACAACTGACAACTAATAAAAATGATTACTGGAAAAACGCAACTTTTGGGAGTTATTGGACATCCTGTGTCACATTCCCTTTCACCATTGATGCACAATGCGGCTTTGGCTAAACTGGGATTAGATTATGTGTATTTGCCTTTTCCCGTTGCACCGGAAAATTTAGAGAGAGCGATCGCAGGTTTTGCTAGTATTGGTGTTGTAGGATTTAGTATCACAATTCCCCATAAACAAGCAATATTGCCGTTATTATCCGAAATTTCCCCGATTGCTCAAGCTATCGGTGCAGTGAATACCGTCACTCGTCAAGGTGATAAATGGGTGGGGACAAACACAGATGTGGCAGGATTTATTGCCCCTTTACAAACAACATATCATCAAGATTGGAGTCAGAAAAAAGCGGTAATTTTAGGGAATGGTGGGGCAGCGAGGGCTGTGGTAGCGGGTTGTATTCAACTGGGTTTGGCAGAAATTCACGTGGTAGGGCGGAATTTACAAAAATTACAAGCATTTACTCAAAGTTGGCAAAATTCACCCTTTGCAGATAAATTTCAGGTGCATGAATGGCAAGAATTACCGAACCTACTCCACCAAGCTAACCTACTGGTAAATACAACCCCGATGGGAATGTATCCCCATGTTGATGAATCGCCATTGAGTAGTCAAGAAATGGGTTATTTGCCTGGTGATGCCATTGTCTATGATTTAATTTATATCCCTAAACCCACCAAATTTTTGCACCTAGCCGAAAAACAAGGAGCAATTATGATTGATGGTTTAGAAATGCTTGTCCAACAAGGTGCAGCAGCCTTAAAAATCTGGTTACAACAGGAAACAGTCCCCGTCAACGAAATGCGTCAAGCATTGCAAAATCACCTGGGGATATGAGGAGTCAGTTGTCAGTAGGGGCGAAGCATTTGGAAGATAAATTATCGATCATTGCCAAAAATAGTTCTCCAAATGCTTCGTCCGTACAGTTGTCAGTTGTCAGGAAGAAAATTTCTCCCCTGCTCCCCAGTCCCCTACTGTGGTTACCGCATATCCCTTTCCTGTCCTTGGGCATTATAGATAAATACAGGAAGTTGAGCATTTTGACCAATGACAGCAAGAGCATATTTCAAGCTTTGGAAATGACTTTGTATTTCTCGATTATTAGCTTGTAATAATCGGTCATATTCAGGAGTTAAGCGGACACTAATTTTCTGATTCTTGATAGTAAAAGTACAAATCTTAATGGTATTGGTACAAGTGCTATTGAGTTCAGCGCGAGTTTGAGTTAAATCACCATAGATTTGGAGTTGTTCTTGTGCCTGTTTTAGAGATGCTGTATAGGGTTCAATCAGGGCTGTAGCTTGATTGAAATAGAAACTATCTTGACTCACTTGTTTAGCAGCTTCTAAAGCCTGTTCCCAAGACTTGACCGCACCTTGCCATTGATTTTGATTACTATAGGCTTGAGCTTGATTAGCGGCTTTTATAGCTTGTTGATAGGATGTGGCTGCTAATTGTTCTTTTTTGGCGCGATCGCGGGCTACAATAATTTTTGGTTGGTATTCTGCTAATAGCTTGCGGGCATTCTCAGTTTCCAAACTATCTATAGGGATAATCTTTAAGGTATTAATTGCTGTCTGGAAATCAGATTCTACCTTTTGCCATTCGGGTGCAGATTTAGCAGTGGCTTGGCGTTTAGTAGCGTTTTCTCCTAAAGTTTTGGCATTGGCAATTCTTTGTACCCATGTTTCCTCTTTAAGCAACTGATCATTAACAGTTTTTAAAGTATTTTGATAATTTGATAAATTAGCTGTTACCAATCCATAGAGTTCATGACTTGGGTTAATTATCTCTAATGAGGTAATTGCCTCTCTCCACAACTTTTGTCTATTGCGTAACTCATCTAAACTCTGAGGAGGAGTTTGAGTTTTTTTCTGGGCTGAAGATCCTATTTGTAAGGCTTTTAGCACCTGGTTGATTTTTGTTGACTGTTCAGAAAAACTATTAACCAATACCTGAGAGTCTTGATAACGGGGAGACCACTCAGGAATTTCTTGCAAATCTGCAACTACTTTATCTAGTTTTTGTTGCATTGTTAATAAGTCTTTTTGTGATTTTGTCCGTTTGATCTGCTGCTGATACTCACTTTTAAATTGCTGTGCTGTTTGTAATTCCTTACATTCAGAAATTACACAACCACGATGGAGAACGAAAGCACCACTACTGGCAAGGAGGGCGATAACTACAGCCGTACCAATCATTATTTGTACGGGGGGAAGTGATAGTGATAATTGTCTGTTTCTGGGTTTGTCTGCGATATTCGCAAAAGGAGCAAACTTTTCTTCAATGTCTTCAATTTTCTCAACTTCGTTTTCATCCAGAGATAAATGTGAATCTAGTAGTAAATAATCTGAGAAAGATTCTTCGGAACTGGGAAGAAATGAATCAATAATGGGTTCGTCTTCGGTGTCTGTAATTGGAGATGATGGTGTTTGAAGATCAGCAGAAATAAAGAGACTGTCTCTCTCATTTTCTATGTTCACTGTTTCTCTTTCTCTGTCTACTGTAGGACTTGGAAATTCATCCTCAGTTTCTTGTTCTGAATCTATACTGGGAATTTGAAAATCTAGGAAATATTGAGCATAGGGACGCCTTTCTCCAGCAATTCTCAAGAAAAATTGTACCCGTTGAGTTTGGTAGTTGAATTGCCATTGCAGTGCTTGTTCTAACACCTCAAAAACTTGCTGTGTGTCAACTAACACATCGGCAGGATGTTGAGTTAAAATCATCAATTCATCATTTCTGATGGCGCATTTGACCTGGAAATCCTGACTATCAAGCAGTTGAGCCACTAATCTTTCCTGCAAGATATCGCTTAAAACCTGTAGATATTGTTGTTGAACTGTTGCTTCCATAAAGCGTTACTGCCACTCTTTCTATATAGTTTTGATTATCAAGGGGACTGGGAATTTAGGACTAGAGACTAGTACCGCAGGGCGGAATTAAAAATTAACAATTAAAAATTAAAAAAGCAGATGGTATAAGCTTTTTAGGGATTTTTTAATGGTTATCTTACTTACGCCGCAGTGTACTAGTAGTCTGTCAAAGACATTTTGACGGGTTTTTGGTAGTGCGGGCATACTTCGACCCTTCGACCCTTCGACCCTTCGACAGGCTCAGGGCATCGCAGGCTCAGGGCATCGCTTGCTCAGTATAAGTCTTGCCCGCGTGAGCGAGACGCTCACACTACAGTCCATCATTTTTATCTTGACAGACCACTAGTTTTACATCCAATAGAATCAGTTTCTAGCAGAAGGTTAAATTTGTCACGAAGAATACAGTCAAGGGTGATAATTTAGACTTCTATTTTTTTATACAGCTAGATTATAAATTAGACAATCCAATGACAAAATAAATTTTCAGTTAAGCAAAACCAAATTCTATAATTTTCGGTATTGGGCAAAATATCAGATAGCATCTAAGAAAGTGCGTTAGACTTGTCAATACAAGGTGTGTCTCAATGGATTTATTGGAGTATCAAGTTAAAGAATGGTTTGGTAAAATCGGGATTCCGGTCTTACCATCTCAAAGAATAGACCATCCCACAGATTTAAAACGGTTAAAAATTCGTTATCCGATTGTTCTAAAATCTCAGGTACAAGCAGGGGAAAGGGAAAAAGCTGGTGGAGTTAGGATTGTAGAAACTACGATTGATGCGATCGCTGCTGCACAGAATATATTTAATTTACCAATTTGGGGACAATTGCCGGAGGTTTTACTGGCAGAATCGAAGTATGATGCCCAGGAGGAATTTTATCTAGCTGTAGTTTTAGATACTGCGCTGTGTCGTCCCGTTTTATTGGGTTGCACAGAAGCCAATATTGACTGGGAGACAGCAGGGGAAAAAATTCAGCACGTGGTGGTAGAACAGGAATTTTCGCCATTTTATGCCAGACGACTGGCTTTGAAAATGGGTTTGCAGGGTGAGTTGATGCAAACTGTGAGCGATATTGTCGAGAAGTTGTACCAGTTATTTGTGCAAAAGGATTTGGATTTGGTGGAGATTCATCCTCTGGGTGTGAACTCTGCTGGTCAAGTGATGGCGCTCAATGGCAAGGTTAGGGTGAATAAACAAGCTATTAATCGTCATCCTGAAATAGCTGAAATGGCTACGAAACTGGTTGGTCTTCTTCATGGTAATAAAAAAGGGAGCGGCTTGTTGAGTAGCTGGGATGGGATAGAAATGCCAGGTAAGATTTGTATATTAGGTAATGGGAAAGGTTCTGTGTTAACAACTTTGGATGAGGTTGTTAATGCTCATGGTAAACCTGGTAAATGTGTCAATTTGCGCCATTCTTTTATGAGTGATACTAAACTGAAAACTTTTGGCGATCGCCTGATTAGCAGTTTAACAAGTTTGGCCAGTGATGTGAATGGTCAAGTTATTTTAGTCAACTTTTTGGGGACTATTCCTCAAGTTGACCAACTCCCCGAAATTATTACCAAATTCCTCCATTTGGACAGAATTGAAATTACATCTCAAATGTCATCTTCCAATGGAAATAAAAATCAGCAACCATTAAATTTACCCTATTTAGTCCTCCGTTTGGCAGGTTCTGAATTTAATCATGTTAGAGAAAATTTAGTTCCACTACAAACCTCTAATCAATCGCTGATAGTTGTAGAAAATTTAGATGAAGCAGTTAAGGAAGCAGTTCGTTTAGCTAAGTTATCTGTGCAGAAAAAAGGGAATAGGTAAAAAGCAAGATTTTTACCAATTACAACGAACAACTGTACGGGCGAAGCATTTGGAGAACTATTTTTGGCAATGACCGATAATTTATCTTCCTAATGCTTCGCCCCTACTGACAACTGACAACTGACAACTGATAAACTATGAATTTAACAACAGAAAGTAAAGTTTTAATTCAGGGATTTTGTGAATTTATCTCAGCAACTCATATTGCTCAAATGCAGGCTTATGGCACAAATTTAGTAGCTGGTGTTAATCCTGGGTATGGTGGAAAACAAATATATAATCTACCAGTGTTTGATTTGGTAGAGGAGGTTGTGGCCAAATTTGGACAGATTGACACCACAATCATTTGTGTTCAACCTTATCAGGTTTTGGATGCAGCATTAGAAGCGATCGCCTCTAACATCCCCCAAATCATCATTACCACCGCTGGTGTCCCAGCTTTGGATATGGTACAACTCCTTCGCAAAACAGAAGCTGGTGAGACTTTAATTATTGGCCCCAATAGTCCAGGAATTATCGTTCCTGGGAAAATTCTCCTGGGGACTCACGAACGCGAATTTTATATCCCTGGTTCTGTGGGAATTGTTAGCCGTAGCAGTACACTTACCTATGAAGTCGCTTGGGAATTAACAAAGGCGGGTTTGGGGCAATCAATTGGTGTTAGTATTGGTAGTGATGCGATTGTTGGTTCTTCATTCCTGCAATGGTTGCAAATTCTTGATGAAGATGAGACCACAGAAGCAATTGTTTTAATCGGACAACCTGGTGGAGAAAGCGAAGAAGCAGCAGCACAATATATTACAGAAGCAATTGATAAACCTGTAATTGCCTATATTGCTGGTAGACACGCACCAACGACACAAAGTTGGCAAGAAACAGGGACTTTAGCCAGTGTAATTGGACGTTCTGCGAATTTTGGTACAGCAGAAAGTAAATTGGCCGCTTTTAAATCTGCAAAAATTCCTGTCGCTGATAGTCCCTCTCAAATTCCTAAATTGCTGAAAAATATTCTCATTCCCCAAAGTGTAACCACTAAATAACAGCTAAACACAAAATTAGTATGTATTTATACGATTTTGAAATTTTTTGGTCGTTATACTTATGATTAGGTTCTACCTGGGAATTGATGAAGTGGCCAGTCCACTTCATTTTTATTGTCAAAATCTAGATTTTTCAGTCATTAACTAATTCATCTCGCCATTTTTCACGTTTTTCTCTCTCTTCACGCACTTCTTCTTCCCGTTCCCGTGACCGCACTAATAGCCAACTTTCCCATGTCAGGGGTTTTTGTCGTTCTAAATGGTTAATAAATTGCATAATTGATAAATCTGCTTTGAGGGGAGTTTTTAAATCAAACTGCATGGTTTCTAAAATTTTATCATTAGTTTTGAGTAAGCGATCGCTAATTTTTTCCCCTATCTTTAATATCAATTTATTAATTAACTTTCCTAAAATACCTTGACGTTTTTTGCACATAAATAGGGTTTGACCTGCTGTTTTTCCCCCTGGTAATAACCGAGTTGTAAATATTATATGTAGCTGGGTAGAGTCATTAGTAAAGGAAACTATACTTGTTGTCCCATACCAATAGCAAACACTGTAATTAAAAGAATTATTAAAAAACCGCCGGTAGAGATTTAGCCAAAATGACTTTCCATTAATATTTGTAATCGTGCTAAAAATAATCGCATTTTGATTGAGTTCTTGTTTCTCCAAAACCATTTTTAATGGTAATTTATTAACTAAATTAATTTGTTGAGTATCAATACCCTGAAGAAGTAACACATTGGGATGACAATCAATACTAAATTGCGAACCGAGAGAAAAATCAAAATCTTGGTTTTCCCAATCTAAAACAAAAGGTAAAGGTTGCTGGGGAGTTTCCCCTGTCCAAACCCAAATCATTCCATATTGTTCTGCTGCTGGCCAAGTTTTAGCTTTAAGAGATACAGGTTCATCTACATTAGGAATACCAACACAAATACCTTCTGCATCAAATTTCCACCGATGTAAAACACAGCGTAATTCATTACCTTCAATTTTACCTTCAGCTAAACTCGTACCCATGTGAGGACAGTAAGCATCTAAAATAACTGCACGTCTATCTTTACCACGATATACGACTAAATCCTTCCCAAAAATTGTCACAGCTTTAATTTCACCTATCTGCAAAGATTGAGAAGGTAATACCCAATACCAACCTTCAACAAAACTCATTGATTGGTTGAAAATTTTAGGTTTACGAACCGAGTTAAGATTATCTATATGTGTGTTCATTTTTAGGGTTTTCACTTGCAGTGAAGCGGTTGATCTATTCCTATCATGAACAACTTGAAAAAACAGTTATTTTCAGTACCGTCAGCAGAAATGAATTAAAAATTAAAAATTAAAAGTTAAAAATTGAATTACCAATTACCAATCACCAATTACCTAACTCCTGGTTGAAAATTACGCAATCTTAAAGCATTACTAACTACAGAAACGGAAGAAAATGCCATTGCTGCACCGGCAATAATTGGGTTCAGTAACAAACCCAAGAAAGGATAGAGAATACCCGCAGCAATGGGAATACCAATGATATTGTAAATAAAGGCAAAAAATAGATTTTGACGGATATTATTAATGGTAGCGCGACTGAGTTGAATAGCTGTCACAATGGCTTGTAGATCTCCAGAAATTAAAGTAATATCACTAGCAGCGATCGCCACATCTGTTCCTGTCCCGATGGCAATTCCCACATCTGCTTGTGCTAATGCTGGTGCATCATTAATTCCATCTCCCACCATAGCCACAATTTTAATTTTATTTCCTACTTTTTTTTGTTGCAATGATTTAATCATTGCGGCTTTTTGGTCTGGACGCACTTGGGCAAAAACTTGAGTAATCCCCACTTGATTTGCAATAGTTTGGGCAGTTTTTTGATTATCTCCCGTTAACATTACCACTTCTAAACCTAACTTTTGCAAAGCCTTGACTGCTGTTAATGATGAAGGTTTAAGGGCATCAGTAATAGCCATAATAGCTTCTGATTTACCATTTACTGCTAACCAAATGACTGTTTTTCCTTCATTTTCCCAAATTGTTTGATGTGGTTCTAAAACATCCGTATCAATTCCTAACTCTGTAAACCAGCGTTGTGTGCCAACTTGTACCAATTGATCATATACAATTCCTTGAACACCACTACCAACAATGGCTGCAAAATTCTTAACATCAGCCAAACTCACAGCTTGATTAATCGTATATTTCACCACTGCTTCCGCTAAAGGATGTTCAGACTTATGTTCTACACTAGCAGCTAATTTTAATAATTGAAGTTCATTCCCATTCGCTGTACCCTTGATAGTTATAAAGTCTGTAACTGTGGGTTTACCTTGAGTTAAAGTTCCAGTTTTATCAACAACAATAATATTTATTTTATGTGCTAATTCTAAACTTTCAGCACTTTTAATTAAAATGCCATTTTCTGCACCTTTACCAGTTCCTACCATCACAGAAGTAGGAGTAGCTAAACCCAATGCACAGGGACAAGCAATAATTAAAACCCCTACCATTGTCATCATTGCTAAGGTGAAATTAGCTGTAATACTAAACCAGATCATAAAAGTAAGAATAGCTATCACAATTACAGCCGGCACAAACCACCCAGTTACCTGATCTGCTAACCTTTGAATTGGTGCTTTTGAACCTTGGGCTTCTTGGACTAACTTGACAATTTGCGCTAAGAAAGTATCTTTACCAACTCGCGTGGCTTTAAACTTAAAACTACCAGTTTTATTAATTGTTGATCCAATCACCTCATCTCCTGGTTGTTTTTTCACAGGTACACTTTCACCTGTTACCATTGCCTCATCTACCGTAGAATTACCATCAATTACTTCACCATCTACAGGAATTTTTTCACCAGGACGGACTAAAATTAAATCATTAACTATTACTTGATTAATAGGAATATCCATTTCCAAATCATCTCTTATTACCCTGGCTATTTTCGCCTGCATTCCCATTAATTTATGAATAGCTTCCGAAGTTTTTCCCCTAGCACGATGTTCTAAAAATCGTCCTAACAAAATCAAAGTTATAACCAGCGCTGCAACTTCATAATAAACATGAATTTCTAAGCCTTGGGAAATAAGTAAATCAGGAAAAAGCGTCACGAATAAAGAATAGAAATAAGCCGTACCCGTTCCCAAAGCAATCAAAGTATCCATTGTCGCAGTGCGGCGTTTTAAAGACTTCCAAGCATTACGGAAAAAAGATCCCCCACACCAAAATTCAACAGGTGTTGCTAATGCTAATTGCAACCAAGGATGATGAAGAAATTTAGGAACAAAAGGTAAATGTAATCCCGTCATCATCGGTAAAGAACCAAAAAACAGAATAATACTAATTACAATCCCGGTTGTTAACTTGAGAATGAGTTCCCGTTCTGCTGCTAATTTACTCGCTGCTTCTGCTGTATCCTCACCTTCTGTTTCTAACTGAAAAGATGAATAACCAGCATCTACAATTGCAGCTTGAATTTTCGCTAAATTTGTTTGTTTAGGTTCATAATTAATAGTTATCTGTTCTGCACCAAAATTAACATGACAATCAATAACTCCAGCAACGGCTAAAATTGCCTGTTCAATATTATTAGCGCAAGAAGCACAACTCATCCCTTTAAGTTTAAGCCTAAGATTATTCATATCACCTCTTATAATTAACTAATTACCCAGATCACCGACTTCTTGAAGAAGTCGGTGATCTATACGATCTATACTTCACCTATTGGTGTAATATATCATTTTAATCAGTTTCTTGACTTTCACCTATCTTACATTGCGGATTCTGGATATAGAAATGTATGTTACAAGTTATTTATTCTGACGAATTTTTAGATCACAAAACGGGAATCTACCACCCAGAAAAACCTGAACGGTTGACAGCAATAGTCAATGCTTTAAAAGCTGCAAATTTTGCCGAGAAAATTACCTGGAAACTACCTACACCCGTAATATCAAAACCATCTTTAATGTCTTGGATAGAAAGTGTTCACCCTATAAACTATATTAAAAAGGTTAAAGATATCTCCTCCTCCGGTGGTGGTTATTTAGACGGAGATACTCCCATTTCTCCCCGCAGTTATGATGTAGCATTATTGGCAGTTAGTGCTTGGTTAGATGGAGTAGATACAGTTCTTGATACAGCAAACAAAGCTTTTGTATTAGCACGTCCACCTGGGCATCATGCGGTAAGTGATACAGGAATGGGATTTTGTTTATTTTCTAATGCTGCAATTGCAGCTTTATATGCTTTGCAACAGCCTAGAATTCAGCGCGTTGCTATCCTAGATTGGGACGTACATCACGGAAATGGGACGGAAGCAATAGTAGAAACTCACTCAGAAATTGCTTATGTTTCTCTTCACCAGTATCCAGCTTATCCCGGTACAGGGAAAACTTCTCAACAAGGTTCACATAATAATGTCTTAAATTTACCTGTTCCCCCTGGTAGCGATATTACCGTCTATCAACCATTGTGGGAAAGAAAAATCTTACCCTTTTTAACTAATTTTTCGCCAGATTTACTGATTATTAGTGCTGGTTATGATGCTAATACTAATGATCCTTTAGCGAGTGTAAATTTGCAACCAGAAGATTTTGGTTTATTTACAGAATACTGTTTAGGTATAACCAAAAAAATTATGTTTGGTTTAGAAGGTGGTTATGATTTACCAAGTCTGGCTGAATCTGTAATTGCTACTATTAAACCTTGTATATGTTAGTATTTTTTAGTTAGTAAAATTCAGAATTTTGTTTTTTACTAATTTTATATTCCACTAGATTTAAGACTTTACCACTCTCGTTAATCAGATCATACTCTCTACCAATTTTACCTCCCATTTTTTCCGCAACCCTACGGCTGGCGGTATTTGCTTTATCCAAATCATATCTAAGATATTCATAATCTAAGTTTTCTTCAGCCCATAATTTCAGGGCTGCAATTGTTTCTGTGGCGTAACCTTGTTTATATGCTGATTTTTTCAGCCAAATTCCATATCGGGGGTATTTACTATTAATTTTATGTATCCCACTACATCCTAAAAACTCTTGAGAATCTTTCTTTAAAATCACAATTACTAACTCTTCTCCTTTTTCCATTTTTAGTAAAGATTGATGAATGAAAATTTCAGTATCCTGAATTTTTTTCGATGGTTTTGAATATAAATAAGTCGTAACTTCCTGAGTAAATTCTCTAAAAATATCTGCCTTATATTCCATTGATATAGGCTGTAATAACAGACGGTGTGTAGATATCTTGAATTGGAGGAGTTCCATAGTTAGCACCAAAAGCTAAGTAATTATTAGAACAATCAAAATTACAACAATACTGCTATCAAAGTAGATCCAATTTTTACTTTCAGTGTTTTTTAGTATTGTACTTAACCGAATATAGTTAAAAGTTATCAAATTTTTAGTAATAAAATTTTGTCATCATGTCATGAAAGAGCTAAAGTTTTGTTAAGATCCGATTACAAGGAATTCAGTCACCTGGCTGTGAAGAAAAATTAGATAGTACCAGTAGCTGTATAAAGTTCAGAAGGTGAACAAATGACCACCTATATTTTTTTTGACCAAGCTCTTCAGATGCTTGTCAGTGCCTTTCTTGCGTCAGCTATCATGCTAATCGCCGTTTCAAGTATAGGTTTAGCCGTGATTGAAACCATTGAAAAAACAGGAGACAGTTAAAACTACGCTTCAAAGTAGGGACAGGGCTGAAAAAGTCAATAAGTAGTTTATTCTGTTGACGTTTCTGCCTTTTGTCCAATTTTTGGTTCTGTACCCGCAATTAATCGCTCAATATTGGTGCGGTGACGGATAATTACATATAAGCCGCCAGCAAAACCAAGAAGAATATAGGCTAAAGGTTGATGAAAAATTACCATTAAAATAGAAACCGCTACAGCCCCAGCAATAGAACTTAAAGACACAATTCTCGAAATGGCAATTACTACTGCAAAAACCCCTAATGTTGATAATCCTACTTGCCAACTAATAGCTAACAAAATTCCCACACCACTAGCCACAGATTTACCACCAGTAAAGCCGAGAAAGATTGATTTACTATGTCCTAAAAGGGCAGCTAAACCAGCTAAAGTGACTAAATAAGGTTGCCAAATTTCGATATTGACAATTGGTGGAATTAAGTTTTGAGTAGTAGCAATACTAAATAAAGCGTAACCTAAATTTATTGCTAATCCTCCTTTCAAAGCATCAATTAATAATACAAATGCCCCGGGAAGTTTTCCCAAAGTTCTCAGAACATTAGTTGCACCAGTTGAACCAGAACCAACTTCCCGAATATCAATTCCTTTTAATAGCTTACCTGCCAGATATCCAGTCGGAAAAGAACCAAAAAGGTAAGCTAATAAAATCACCACTCCACACAAACTTAACCAAAGAAACATAAATTTGTCAGTTGTTAGTTGTCAGTTGTTAGTAGGGGCGAAGCATTTGGAA
>NZ_VIKY01000004.1:0-557 GCF_009711925.1 Dolichospermum sp. UHCC 0352
TCGCTCTCTGATTGACCTTACTCGTAAGGAGAGCTTTTAGGTTCTAGAGTCTGGGGCTTATCCTTGCCCGTTTTCGCTTCAGCTTCCATTACTATGGAGTCCCGAAACTTCTGCGTCCGTTCTAGCAAGATTACTTTTACATCGGAATGTTTCATGTATCGAGTGATTTCAACATCACTCATTCTTGCTAGAACGTTATCAGCAGCATTAGTATCTGAGTGCATTACGACCCCATCATGTCCGGTAAACTTGTCACCATTTCTACTACCCGTTAAGGTAGCAAATCTGGAGTCAAGTTGTGACGTATATGCACAATTCACACTAACAACCGTGCAACCTACACGGGTTGAAACTTGTTTGAGAGCATCCGCAACCATCCCCTTGCACCATGAAGAAACATTTCTCTTCATGCGCTTTCTCATGGGCTTTTTGCTTTTTATTGCTTCCGTCAAATCTTCAAAAGCTACCTTGATTGCATTTAACATCAAGTCATGGGTGGCTGTAAAAACGATTGTTTTAATCCTACCTTTAAAGGATGTTTCCCGATTATTCCACTT
>NZ_VIKY01000050.1:0-388 GCF_009711925.1 Dolichospermum sp. UHCC 0352
AAGGCGTGTCCGACTCAGGAGGACACACCTGTGCTTCAGCCAAGGGATGAAGGCTAGTTGCAGGATTTATCCTGCACTGACATTTTGTATATATTGTATAATAAACGCAGGTCGAAACCAAATCAAGTTGATTGTTCAAGGTTAAATCAATGCTAGTTCTAGAATACAAAGTTAAAGGTAAACAAGATCAATACAACGCCATAGACGATGCAATTCGTACCACCCAATTCATTCGTAACAAAGCGATAAGATATTGGATGGATGCCCCGCAGGAACTCAAAATTGACAAGTTTGCTCTTAACAAGTATTCAACAGAACTACGCTCAGACTTTACCTTTGCTGCTGAATTAAACTCAATGGCAGTACAATCAGCCGCAGAAAGAGGATG